>JAGWXV010000130.1 GCA_018969705.1 Betaproteobacteria bacterium | reverse complement strand
CTCTGCGGTGCCCGCGGCTACAGCAAAGACACGATCCTTGAATGGATTTATCGCTATGCCCGGCAGGCTCGGCTCGTGGATGGCGCAAGCGAGGTCCATCAGATGGTGATTAGCCGTGCCTATCGTGATCAGGGCCGAGAATTTTTTGTATGGGGCGCAGGCGGTGACTGATTGGTCAGAGGAGGTCACGCCGTTTATTGAAACGGCGGCCGCAACGCTGAAGCAGAGGCTCTCGATTCAGAAAATTCAACGGCTTTCTGGCGGGGCGATTAATCAAAACTTCTTGGTGGAGCTCTCAGACCACGAGGGTGCGCTACTGAAGTGGGTGCTGCGGCGTGGCCAGAGTCTGCCGATTCCGGGTAGTCTGGATCGCGCTTCCGAGTACGCCATGGTCACCCATGCCGATGCAATTGGCATGACCGTAGCCAAACCCGTCGCTCTAGTGAATCAACCGCAGGCAAGCGCCAGTATTTTTCAATGGTGTGAGGGCCAGACCGAGGGCCGAACTCTGCTTGGCCAGTTAGCGTCAAGCTCACCCGACGCAATTCGCGGGCTTGCGCAATCATTAGGCGCTGAACTCGGCAGGCTCCATGGTCAGGCCTCATCAACTCGAGCTGAGAAGGCGCTGGTCGAGGTGTTGGGAAAACGGCCCCATTGCGGATTTTCTGCAAGCATCGATTTGCTGACAAAAAGCTTTGCGAGAGTAAAAGAGCCCAAGCGCTACCTGACCGAGGCCTTTCAGCACTGTGTCCGTGAGTCCGAGCAGGTTTTTAAAGCCCGCGGTAATGCGTCTGAGCCCGCCAGCATTAGTCACAACGACTTTCGTTTGGGCAATCTCATGATCGAACCTAAGACCACACGACTCACTGCCGTGCTGGATTGGGAATTCACCGCATGGGGCGATCCGCTTGCGGATATCGGCTGGCTTACAGCGCCCTGCTGGAGATTTGGTGGCAAGTCGGCTGTGGCAGGATTTGGTGAAATCGATGATCTTTTGGCGGGCTATGCATCTTCGAGTGCAGATGCGGCCTACCATCAGCAACTCACGGAGCGTGTGGCCCGTGAACTTCACTTTTGGCAGCGCTATGCTCACTTGCGTTGGGCCATCATTGCCGCCCAACAAGGTGAGCGTGCCGTGAGCGGAGATAGTGAGGCCCTTGAGCTTCTTCTTACAGGGGCGATGGTCGCAAGCATTCTCGAACCAACACTTGGGCACTACTGGGGCGATGTTCCCAAGACAACACTTCAGTCACCGGGACTGGTTGAGTCTGAACTGGATCGGCTGCTATCGGAGGCTGGGCTGCACCTGAAAGCCCATCTCGCATCGGGCCTTTCGGGGCCACAACGCTACAGTGCATTGATGTCGGCAAATGCGATTCGGCTTGCCCGCGGCGCACTCAGACTGCCAAAGTCAGATTCTGCGGATAGCACCAACAGCGATTCAGCAGCAATGCTTGCTAAGGAAGAGCTGGCGGCGGATCTTGCCATCTGGAATTTCCGCGGCTAGTTTTTTTCGCGGATTTTTTGAATGGTGGTTCTGCTGGTGATCTGCTCAGGATCGACGATCAGCTCAATGATGGCAGGCTTTTGACTCGCGATTGCACGATTGACCGCAGGTAAAAACTCTGCGGTTTGCCGTACTGTTTCGCCGTGGCCGCCATAGGCTCGGGCAAGGGCTGCAAAGTCTGGATTGACCAAATCGGTGCCCCAGACCCGCTCGGGATATTCGCGCTCCTGGTGCATGCGAATCGTGCCGTACATGCCGTTATTGACGACGAAGATCAACACGTTGGCCTGATATTGGACGGCGGTTGCAAATTCTTGGCCGGTCATGAGAAAGCAGCCATCACCGGCAAAGCAGACCACATGGCGATCGGGATATTCAAGCTTTGCCGCAATGGCTGCCGGCACACCATATCCCATCGCGCCACTGGTGGGGGCAAGTTGGGTGCGAAAGCCACCATAGCGCCAGTAGCGATGGACCCAGCCGGTGTAATTGCCGGCACCATTGGCAACAATGGTCTGATCGCCAAGCTGAGATTCAAGCATGGTGATTGCCGCTGCCAAATCCAAAGATGTCGATGCAGGACCGGGCTGGGTATCGGCCTCGAATTGTGATCGTCCCTGTTCGGCCCAGCGCTTTGCACCCGGATTGCTGGGTAGTGATGGCATGCGACTTAACATCTCGGCAAATTCCGGCATGCCACTATTGATCATGAGATCGGCCTGATAGACGCGGCCAAGCTCTTCTGCGCCCGCGTGCACATGAATCAATCGCTGATCCGGCTTTGGCACACGAATCAGGCTGTAGCCTGCTGTTGTCATCTCCCCCAGTCGGGGGCCAATCGCAATTAAAGGATCGGCCTGGCGGATCATTTCGGCAAGCGCAGGGGCAATGCCAATTCCTGCATGGCCGACATAAAGAGGATGCTGATTGGGAATTAAATCTTGGCATCGAAATGAAGTGCATAAAGCAATTGCATTTTTCTCCGCCCAAGAGAGCATCTCGCCACAGGCTTTCGCCGTCCAGCCACTGCCGCCCAAGATTGCCAATGGCCGCTTGCCGTTGGCGATGAGCTCTTGAAACTGTGCCATCTGGGCTGCCGATGGCGAAGCAGCAATGCGCTGATAGCGCGAGAGCATCAAAGGGGCCGCCTGCGCGGTCAGCATATCTTCAGGAAGTGCAAGCACCACGGGCCCGGGTCTGCCTGAAGTCGCCAGATGAAAGGCGTGGCTCATCATTTCTTCGGCCCGATCTGCACGATCAATCTGGGCTACCCATTTCGCGCTCTGGCCAAACATTCGCCGGTAATCGACTTCCTGGAAGGCCTCGCGCTCGACAAAATCCGA
>JAGWXV010000018.1 GCA_018969705.1 Betaproteobacteria bacterium | reverse complement strand
GAGTTGGTCATCGCACAGTGCCGGGCCGGAATTCTGGGATCGTTTCCAGCGCTTAACGCCCGTGAGTCTGGGGAGCTTGCCCGCTGGCTTGAACGGATTCAGCAGGCCCTGGCCGAGCCCCAGCCTGCTGGCTGCCCCTACCCGGTGGCGCCCTTTGCAGTGAATCAGATCGTGCACCCGTCAAACCCGCGGCTTGCAGAGGACATCGAACTGGCAGTCCGCTATCGGGTGCCCATCATGATTACCAGCCTGCACGCCCCAACGCCGGTGGTACAGGCGGCCAAGAGCTATGGCGGTCTCGTATTTCATGATGTCATCAGCCTGCGACACGCTGAAAAAGCAATTGAAGCGGGTGTGGATGGATTGATTCTGGTGACCGCCGGGGCGGGTGGCCATGCGGGGCCCTTAAATCCTTTTGCGTTTATCGAAGAGGTACGAAAAATTTACTCGGGCACCATCATTCTCTCGGGTGCGATGAGTCGTGGCCACCATATTCTCGCCGCCCAGGCGATGGGCGCTGATCTTGCCTATATGGGCACGCGATTTGTTGCTTCAGCCGAGGCCCGCGCGGTTCCTGAATACAAGCAGATGGTGGTCGAGTCGGGCGCCGAGGACATCGTGAGCTCGTCGAGTTTTACTGGGGTATTAGGAAATTATCTGCGCGGCAGTATTGTGCGGGCTGGTTTAAATCCTGATGAACTGATTCAATCCGATAAATCAAAAGTGGATTTTGCAAGCCTGCGCAAAAACGCTGGCCAGAAAGCATGGAAAGATATCTGGGGCGCCGGCCAGAGTGTGGCGGGCATTACTGCGGTGATGCCGGCCGGGCAGATTGTGGATCAGCTGGAGCAAGAATACCGCTCTGCCCGTGAGCGGCTTGGTGGGTAGTACCGAGTTCGGGCTGTAAGGTAGCGTGATCAATGCCGTGCCGATCCCGCAGCATCTGCTGTGCGGCGTGCAGCACGTCGGGCCAATGTGCAAGGCTGTCGACCTCGAGATGGGCCGTGAGGCTGATTTCCCCGGGCATGGTTTCCCAGATGTGGAGGTTGTGGACCCGAACCACGGATTGCATGGCTTGAAGTTCGATGCCGACGGCTTTGAAGTTCACGGAGTCCGGCACATGCTCCATCAAAATTCGAGTCGAGCTGCGAAGCAGGCTGAGTGTCGATTTCAGAATCAGGACACAGACCAAAAGCGAAAGCAGGGGATCAATGGGAGTCCACCCTGACAAGGTGACCACCGCCCCCGCGATGATGGCGGCAATCGAGCCCAGCAGATCACCCAGCACATGAATCAGCGCAGCTTTTGAATTGAGATTGCCCTGATCTTTTGATAGCAGCCAGGCCACAACCAGATTGACCACCAATCCAATTGCAGCAACTGCCATGACGGTAATGCCTTCCACACGATGTGGCTGCTGAAATCGGTCGATCGCTTCCCATGCAATCCAGATCACCATGGCCAGCATGGCTAAGCAATTAACGAATGCCGCCAGCGCCTCGGCCCGGCCGTCACCATAGGAGCTGGTTTCGGTTGGCGGCCGCCGTGCAATCATTTGCGCGGCCAGTGCGAGAAACAAGGCAGTTGCATCCGTAACCATGTGGCCCGCATCGGCCATCAGGGCCATGGAGCCTGACCACAGTGACGCCACAAATTCAACTGCTGCAAAGCCCACGGTGAGCGCAACAGCCCAGCCCAAGACCGTCACATTCAGTACGGTGCGGGCATGGCCACGGGTCGTGTCATGGGGGCTGTGGCCATGCAGATCCTGATGGCCAGTGGACAGCGGTTTAGAGCTAGCGTGCTGAGGATGGGACATGGGACTGCGACTTCAGTTCGCGCAGGGTGTGACTGACCGTAGGATACCGAAGGTGCATGCGGAGCTCGCGCAGGAGTCGCGTGGATTTCACGCGGCGTGACTCTGCAAGAAATCCCATCATCATGGGGTGGACAGCGCCCTGTGCGGCTAGGGAGCTCATTTCTTCGCGCGAGATGCGTGGCGGTCGGGCCATGCCGATCGCGTCTGCGACTGCATCAAAGTAATCTGCCATCTTCATGTCGGTCTCATCGACCGCATTGGTAATTCGGCAAGGCTTGCCGCGAAATAATGCGATGAGAGCGATTCGTGCAAGATCATCGGCATGAACGTGATTTGTGAAGACATCGTCTTCTTGTCGAAGGGCCGGCTGCTGCGCCCGCAGACGCGCGGTGGGCAGCCGCTCGTGGCTATCGTAAATGCCCGGAACCCTGAGCACGTGCGCGCCGAGCGGCCGCAGGGCCCGCTCTGCATCAAGTCGACGCAATGACCTTGGCTGGCGTGTTTGGCAACGGCTGGTTTCTGAGACCTCAGCACCCTGATGGTTTCCGTAAACGCCAGTGGTGCTGAGATAAACCAACGGCATGGCGACTTGGCAGGCGCGCAGTGCGCAAGCGAAATCCCGGGCCCGTCGGTCAAGGTTTGCCGTTTTGGCCCCGGCGGTCTTGGGCTCAGCCGTTGGCAGATAGATGATTGCAGCTTGCAGTATCGGCGTGATGCGCCGAACCGCATGTCGATGATCGAGATCAAGCCCAAGCGCGCTATGTCGGCCCGAAATAAATGCGGGCCGGATCTGCGGTGCGATGCGCTGGGCGGCCGTGCGGCCCACCACAATCAGCCGGGGGCCATGCTGTTGGGTCGGACGCGAGAGGCAGAGCTCTAGCGAGCGGTGCGCTACATCACCAAAGCCCACTAAGCCCAGCCGTAGGCGTCGAAATTGTCGTGGCAGTGCCATCGCTTTACTTTAAGGGCTCTTAAAAACAAAAAACCCTTCGAGTCATCGAAGGGTTTTTTGTGGTCTTCCCGTGGACGATTTACTTCACAGTCAACACGTATTTCGCCATGGTCAGGGCATCTGCATCAGAGACCTGGGGGTGGGGAGGCATTGGAACTGGGCCCCATACGCCCTGGCCACCGGCTTTAATTTTCTTGGCCAATTTTTCGGCAGCGCCTGCATCGGCTTTGTACTTACCGGCGACATCTTTATAGGCAGGGCCGACCAGTTTTTTATCGTTGGCATGGCAGGCCGTGCAGTTGTATTTTTTGAGCAGTTCGGGCGAGGCAAAAACAGCGCCGGCGGAGGCCATCATGCCTGCGGCGACGGTCAGAGCAACAAACTTACGCATGGATACTCTCCTGTTGAAAATCCAATCAAACATTTCGGCAGATTCAATGCAGTGCATCTGCTTCTTATAACGGGCCAATACAGCAGCCGGTTGACCCGAATTGTAGCCGCAAAACCCGCCTAGCCGCGGATCTCGGGCTGAGAGAGCTCGGGGTCGGTGACCGCGCCACGGCTTGCCGAGGCCGCGAGCTTCGCGAATTTCGCCAGGACCCCGCGGGTGTAGCGGGGCTCTGGCGCACGCCAGGCAGCCTTGCGGGCCGCGAATTCAGCCGCGCTGATATTAAGTTCGATGAGTTGCTGGTGGGCATCGATGGTGATGGAGTCCCCCTCTTTGACCAGCCCAATCGGACCGCCGACTGCGGCCTCGGGGGCTACATGGCCGACGACCATGCCCCAGGTGCCGCCCGAGAAACGGCCATCGGTGATCAGGCCCACCGATTCGCCCAGCCCCTGGCCGATGAGGGCCGAAGTCGGGGCGAGCATTTCGCGCATGCCAGGCCCGCCGCGCGGCCCTTCGTAGCGAATCACCACAACATCACCTGGCTTAATTGCGCGCTCCATGATGGCCTGCATGGCGGCATCTTCCGAGTCGAAGACGCGGGCAGGCCCGGTGATGACAGGATTTTTTAGGCCAGTAATCTTCGCCACACAGCCCTCAGGCGCGAGATTGCCTTTGAGAATAGCGAGGTGGCCTTCGGCGTACAGCGCCTTTTCGATGGGCAGAATCACATCCTGATCTGCGCGGGGCGTGGCGGGAATATCGCGCAGCATCTCCGCAACCGTTTTTCCCGTGATCGTCAGGCAGTCCCCATGCAAGAGCCCCGCCTGCAGCAGAATTTTCATGACCTGCGGTATGCCGCCTGCGCGATGAAGATCGGTCGCAACATAACGGCCCGAGGGCTTCAAATCGCAAATCACCGGCACCCGCCTGCGGACACGCTCAAAATCATCGATGTCCCATTGCACGCCAGCGGAGTGCGCGATCGCCAGGAAATGCAGCACGGCATTCGTGGACCCGCCGACGGCCATGATGACGGCAACCGCATTTTCAATGGACTCGCGTGTGATGATGTCGCGCGGCCGAATGCCTTTGGCAATGGCCTGAACCAATACTCTTGCTGACTCAGCTGCACTGGCAATCTTTTCTTGGTCTTCATTGGCCATGGTGGAGGAGTACGGCAGGCTCATGCCGAGCGCCTCAAAAGAGGAGCTCATGGTGTTGGCCGTGTACATACCACCACAGGAGCCCGATCCTGGACAGGAGCGCTTTTCAATTTCTTTGAAGTCGACTTCGTTAAGCCGGCCGGCAGTGAATTCACCGACCGCCTCAAAGGCGGAAACAATGGTGAGGTCTTTGCCTTTGTAGTGGCCGGGCTTGATCGTGCCGCCGTAAACATAGATCGCGGGCACATTGGTGCGTGCGATCGCCATCATGCCGCCGGGCATATTTTTATCGCAGCCACCAATCACCAAAACACCATCCATCCACTGGCCATTGACACAAGTTTCGATGGAGTCAGCAATGACTTCCCGCGACACCAGTGAATATTTCATGCCCTCGGTGCCCATGCCAATACCATCTGAAATGGTTGGGGTACCAAAGAGCTGGGGGTTCGCACCGGCTGATTTCAGCGCAACGACCGCGGCATCGGCCAGCGGCTGCAGACCGCTGTTACAGGGCGTGATGGTGGAGTGGCCGTTGGCCACCCCAACCATCGGTTTATTGATGAAGTCTTCTTCCTTGTAGCCCATGGCGTAATACATTGACCGATTCGGCGCGCGGGCCACTCCCTCGGTCACCATGCGCGACCGCTCGTTGAGTCGTTTGGGCGGGGTGGGGTTCGGCTTTGCCATGGCGCGGGTCTCCTTGGGGGAATCAAAGGTTATATTGTGCCGTATGGTGCCATCAGTTCTTGTTCATCCGCAGTTTGATCCCATTGCGATTTCACTGGGCCCACTCGCGATACGCTGGTACGGACTCATGTATCTCGTGGCCTTTGCCGCAGTCCTGGTGCTGGGCAGGCTGCGCATGAAGGCATCGGTTAAAGCTTCGGCAATTGATGCGCGTGGCTTAGATGACCTGCTGCTTTTCGGCGTGATCGGCGTGGTCCTCGGAGGCAGGCTAGGCTATGTGTTGTTCTATAAGCCGGGTTATTACCTGGAGCATCCCGGGGAAATTCTGGCAGTCTGGCAAGGCGGCATGGCGTTTCATGGCGGCATGCTGGGCGTGATCGCTGCGATGGGATTTTTTGCGTGGCGACGTCGGATTGAATTTTTTCGTGTGTCGGATTTCATCGCACCGCTGGTGCCCCTTGGCCTTGCGGCGGGTCGACTGGGGAACTTTATTAATGGTGAACTCTGGGGCCGGCCTACAGAGGCCGCACTGCCCTGGGCCATGGTCTTTCCGCAGGCGGGTGATGTGCTGGCCCGCCATCCTTCGCAGCTTTATCAGATGCTGCTCGAGGGCCTGCTGCTTTTTGTCTTGTTGTGGCGCTTCTCCGCTCGCCCTCGGCCATTGGGCGCGGTGTCAGGATTGTTTCTTCTGGGCTACGGCTTGGCGCGCTTTTTGGCGGAGTTTGCGCGCGAGCCGGATGCATTTCTCGGAGTGTTGTCCCTTGGGCTGACCATGGGACAATGGCTGTCCTTGCCCATGATCGTGGTGGGCGCTCTGATTCTGATGTGGTCTTATCGGCGATCAAAAACACGTGGCGCAGTCTGAACCTCATGCCGTCGGCAGTATTGTCTGGGCCCCGATGCTGCCCGTTGCCCGGGTCACGCTGTCGCATCCGGGCCAGTTAAACGCGATCTCGATTCAGATGTGGCGGGAATTACGGCAGTGTTTTGAAGAAATTTCCGCCCATACAGACCTACGAGTTGCAGTGATTTCAGGCCAGCACAGTGCGTTTGCCGCCGGCGCCGATATCTCTGAATTTGCTGAGCAGCGCATGAGCCGAGAGCAGGTCCGGGCGTATCACGAAGACATCATTGCGCCGGCACTTCGCGCAATTGCGCATTGCCCGATACCTGTCGTGGCGGCCATTGATGGGGCCTGTGTCGGCGGCGGGCTAGAGATTGCCTGCGTCTGCGACCTTCGGATTGCCACTGACCGTAGCCGCTTTGGTGTGCCGATTAATCGGCTTGGTTTTCCCATGGCCCCGCAAGAGGCTGCCGCCTTGGTGGGTTGTGTTGGCGCTGCGACCGCGCTCGAGCTTTTGCTGGAAGGCCGGCTGATGGATGCCGAAGAGGCCTATGACAAAGGCCTGGTCAATCGCGTCGTGCCGCAGTCATTATTTGACGAGGCGGTCAACACCCTCATACAAAATATCCGCGCTGGAGGGCCTGCTGCTGCCCGGCGACACAAGTGGCTGATCCGTCGGCTGATGGAGCTTGCACAAGGCCCCGGGCTCACTGCAGCTCAGCATGATGCAAGCTGGGATTTTGCAGACTCTCAGGATTATCGGCGTGGCATCAGCGCATTTTTGAATAAGACGAGTCCCGACTTTCAAGATGACTAAGACTGCAGGGTTGATATGAGCAATCTGTATCGCGTTTTGGAATCGCAGTTTCCTCGGACGCCGGACCGATGTGCGTTTGAAACGCCCGATGGCCGTTATTACACCTTTGATGACCTGCGCGCTGGTAGCGCAAAGATCGCCAATTGGTTGGTTTCTCTTGGCATTGCCCGCGGCAGTCGCATTGCAGTGCAGGTCGAGAAATCTGTTGAGGCGGTGATGCTCTACCTCGCTGCTTTGCGCAGCGGCATGGTGTTCTTGCCATTGAACACTGCTTATCGAGAGTCAGAGATCGGCTATTTCATCTCCGATGCTGAGCCTGCGGTGGTCGTCTGCAGCCCAGCTAATTTTTCTTGGGTTGAGCCCATCGCCCGGGCCAATGGCTGCAGCCATGTCATGACCCTTGGGGAGGCTGCTGATGGCAGCCTGATTCAGGCTGCGACGCCGCACCGGGCGTCGTTTAAAACCGTCAGTAGCAATCCCGATGATCTTGCTGCGATTCTTTACACCTCCGGCACCACCGGCCGCAGTAAAGGCGCCATGCTGAGTCATCGAAATCTGTCATCGAATGCCCGCACGCTGCAAAAGGCCTGGCACTGGCAGCGTGGCGATGTGCTGATACATGCCCTACCCATTTTTCATGTGCACGGTCTGTTTGTGGCCCTGCATGGCGCCTTGATCAATGGCAGCAAAACTCTATGGTGCGCAAAGTTCGATGCCGATCAGATCATTCGGCTTTTGCCCCGGGCGACCGTCATGATGGGTGTGCCCACCTTCTATGTTCGGCTGGCGGCCGATGACCGCCTGACGCGAGCGGTCGTAAAGGGCGTGCGGCTATTTATTTCGGGGTCGGCACCGCTTTTGAAAGAGACCTTCGAGGCCTTTCGTGCGAAGACTGGCCATGTGATTTTGGAGCGCTATGGCATGAGTGAGACCGTCATGCTGACTTCGAATCCCTACAAGGGGGAACGTCGCGCGGGAACTGTCGGCTTTCCTCTGCCCGGCGTTGGACTCCGTTTGGTGGATGATCGCGGCCGCACTGTGCGACGTCGCAGGCAGGGCCTGTCGGAAATTGGCGCTGTTCAGGTCCGCGGTCCGAATGTGTTTTCGGGTTACTGGAGGATGCCCGAGAAGACCCGAGAGGAATTCACTCAAGACCGCTGGTTTCGGACAGGTGATATGGGCCAGTGGGATGCCGATGGCTATCTGCATCTCATTGGCCGAAGCAAAGACCTGATCATCACCGGCGGCTACAACGTCTACCCGAAAGAGATTGAAATGCTGATCGATGAAATGGCCGGCGTGGACGAGTCTGCGGTGATCGGCATTCCGCACCCCGATTTTGGTGAGGCGGTAACCGCCGTGGTGGTTGCTAAGCCCGGCGCATCTTTAAATCCACAATCGATGATCGCTGAGATCAAGGCCCGAATTGCCAACTTCAAGGTGCCCAAAGCTATTCATATCGTGCAAACATTGCCCCGCAATGCGATGGGCAAGGTTCAGAAAAACATCTTGCGTGAGCAGTTTAGCTAGTGGGTCTCGCCCATGCAGTGGCGGGCAGGCGGCTTAGGGCAGCCGCTCGACGATGGCCTCGAGTTTTTCTGAGGCCAACTGCAGCCGCTCGCCCATGGCCCGATGCTCAGCGTTTAGCTGAGCATTTTGATTACGCAGTCGCGTGTTTTCCTGACGCAGCTGATTCACAACGGAAATCAGGGCATCGGTCTTATCGGCCAGGGCGGTTAATTCATTGAGCATGTCGCCAATGTTACCAAGCGGATCGAAGGTGGAATAATCCCGACCATGAAATTTATTCAGTTGATGGTTTGGCTGCTCATTTCGGCAGCGCCTGCGGCGCAGGCACAGGGACTGCTTCAAAAGGCCCAGCAGGGGGCCGACGCCGCTGTCCCCGCCGAGGGCATGACGCGGGTGGGCCAGCTGCAGGCTGGACTGATTGCCGAGCGCAAGGCGGTGGCGGCTGGCCAGAGCCTCTGGGTTGGCTTGCGTCTGGTTCACGATGAGCACTGGCACACCTATTGGAAAAATCCTGGAGATTCAGGATTACCCACGCGGATTGAGTGGCGTTTGCCTGCGGGCTGGAAGGCGGGCGCGATTCAATGGCCCACGCCGAAACGCTTGCCGGTTGGCCCGCTGGCGAATTTTGGCTACGAGGGCGATCTGCTGCTCGCAGTAGAGTTAATTGCACCCTCATCGATTGCGGCCCGCGAGGTGGTCTTGCAGGCCCAGGCCAGCTGGCTGGTTTGCAAGGATGTCTGCATCCCCGGTGAGGCCGCCTTAGCGCTGCGATTGCCGGTGGCCGCCGATGCAAAATCCGTCGAGACATCTTCGGATGCGCCGTTATTTGCTTTAGCGCGAGAGCGTCTGCCGAAAAAAGATTCCGGCCGCCCGATGACGGCCTATGTTGTAGATCGCCAGCTGGTTTTATCGTGGCCGAAATCCGATGTAGAAGAAGTCGCAGGCCTCTTTCTCCCCGATATTGAAGGCCTCATTCTGCCGGCCGCCGCTCAGCGACTCTCGAAAACAGAGCAGGGCTGGCGGCTGGATATCCCGCTTGGAGAGTCATCGACTGGTGCGGTTGAGCAGGTTAAAAAAACTAAGCTTGTTGAAGGCATCTGGATCATCGGCACACAGCCAGGAGTCGAGTGGCGGGCTGCATTTTCAAATCAGTCGCCGCCGGCTGCAGTCAGCGTAGTGTCCGAGGGCCAGACTGCAGCGGCCGCATCCCCAAGCCCCAAGTCTTCTGCCGGATTTATCAGCAGCGCCTTCTGGTCGGCCGTGGGCGCTGCGTTACTGGGGGGCCTGATTCTGAATCTGATGCCCTGCGTTTTTCCGGTCATCGGATTAAAGGTGCTGTCGTTTGCCGAGTCGGCGCATGCGACATCGATCACCGTCGTGCGGGCCCTATCATTTTCGGCGGGCGTGATTCTGACGTTTACCGCACTGGGCCTACTCTTGGTGGCGCTGCGCGGTCTCGGCGAGTCGATTGGCTGGGGCTTTCAGCTGCAGAATCCCGCAGTGGTCTTGGGTTTAACGCTGCTGTTTGTGTTGCTTGCGCTTAACTTGCTGGGCGTATTTGAGATGGGCTTACTTGCGGTGCGGGCCGCGAATCTCGGGTTTGCAGATCGTGCGGCGGCCCAGGCCAATGCGGGCGGTGCATTTGCATCCGGTGTGCTGGCGGTGGTGGTGGCCTCACCCTGCACGGTGCCTTTTATGGGCAGTGCAATTGGCTTTACGGCCACCGCCGGTTTTTGGGAAACCCTCTTAGTCTTTGCCGGCCTTGGCGTGGGCATGTCGTTGCCATATTTGCTGATGGCCTTTCTTCCGGATCTCTTGAAAGTGCTGCCCAGGCCGGGCTCTTGGATGATGACGTTTAAGCAGCTTATGGCCTTTCCCATGCTTGCTGCTGCGGCCTGGTTGATTTGGGTTTTAGCCGGACTGCAGGGTCCTGACCGTGTATTCACGGCGTTGATGGCAGCGATTGCATTGTCATTGCTGCTGTGGATCTATGGTCGATTCTTGCAGCAAGGCAAGGCGGGCCCGATCTCCTTGGTCGGCAGTTTGCTTGCGTTTGTGTTTCTGGTCTTAACGATAGTCTGGACCCTGCGTGAGGCACCCGCCAGTGCGCCGCGCGCATCAGCTGCGGCTGCATCATCGATGGAATCAGCTGTCAGCGGAAATTCTCCGGCAGGCTCGGCCGGTGCGGTTCGCTGGCAGGCGTGGGCCCCTGGATTGCCTGAGCGTCTAGCGCTACAGGGCAGCCCGGTCTTTGTTGATTTCACTGCGAGCTGGTGTATCACCTGCCAGGCCAATAAGGTCCGCGTTTTGCAAGGCGATGCGGTGATGAAGACATTTAAAGAAAATCGCGTGCAGGCATTGCGGGCGGATTGGACCCGCCAGGATCCGCAGATTGCTGCCGAACTGGCCCGGCATGGGCGCAACGGCGTGCCGCTGTATCTTGTTTATCGGCCGGGTGAGACCAAGCCGCGCATCCTGTCTGAGTGGCTCACGGATCGGGAAGTGATCACGGCATTGCGCTAGCACTGCCGCAGGCGCCCTACTTTAGGCCCAGCACATCCTGCATGTCGAAAAGGCCTGCAGGCTTTTGCATCACAAATACCGCTGCACGCAGCGCGCCTTCGGCATAGGTCGCCCGCGAGGAAGATTTATGGGTGATTTCAATGCGCTCGCCTGTGCCCGCAAAAAGCACGGTGTGATCACCCACGATGTCACCGCCACGAATCACCGAAAAGCCGATCTCTTTCGCAGGACGCGGGCCCGTATGGCCCTCGCGGGCATAGCGCGCATCCTTGCTGAGATTACGGCCAGCTGCCTGGGCGACGACTTCGGCCATTTTCAGTGCCGTGCCGGAGGGCGCATCCACCTTGTGTCGGTGGTGGGCCTCAATGACTTCGATGTCAAAGCCTTCGCCGAGATATCGGCCCGCAGATTCCAGCAGCTTTAAGGTGATATTCACGCCCACACTCATGTTGGGGGCCATCACCGTGGCATTCTCTTTACTGAAGGTTGCAATTGCGGATTGGCCCGCCGCATCAAAGCCCGTGGTGCCAATCACCGCCCGCACACGATGCTGGGCGCAGGCTTTGAGTAATTCCAGTGTGGCTTCAGGCCGCGTGAAATCGATCAAGACATCAGCGGCCCGAAGGGCGACGGTCGGATCTGCAGAGATCGCAACACCGGAGGACTGGCCCATGAAGTCGCCCGCATCTTTTCCGATCATCGGGCTGCTGGACTGCTCCAGGGCCGCGGCGAGCGCCATCTGCGGATGGGCAAGCACCGCTTCGATCAGCATACGACCCATCTTTCCAGTTGCACCTGAGATGGCAATTCGTGTGGCGCTTGTCATGATGATTTATCGCGCAGGCCGCGACGGCAGCAGCTCTTCGCCGCCTTCGCGTGGCAGGGGATCACCACCCCAGGATTCCAGCGCATCCTCTTTAAACTGCACAAAAAAGCGGCGCCGATCCTGACGGCCATCACCACGCTTGAGTTTGAAGACGTAGTCCCAGCGATCATTGCGAAAGGGATCGATGAGAAGTGGTGTGCCCAGCACGCCACGCACCTGCTCGCGGCTCATGCCTTTCTTCAGCTGGCTAACCATGGACTCTGTAATGTAATTGCCCTGACCAATATCAATCCTAAAGGGCGTAAGCCAGTTCGGAGGACTTTCGCGAAGATTGGTCAGGCGGTTATTTTTCGAGGCGCAGCCGGCAAGCAGCATTGCGCCGGCTACGGCAATCAGGGTGCACCTGAGCCAGCCCTGACGGCTGGCCTGCGGGTCTTCGCTAGGGCCTGGGTTTTTTGTTGACATAGGCCGCTATGATACGGCCCATGCCCGGCGCCCATGAGCTAAAAACGACCGGCCTGAAGGTGACCGCGCCCAGGCTGAAGGTCCTGGATATTTTTCATCGGGCAAGTACACGGCACCTCACGGCCGAAGATGTCTATCGGGCGCTCCTGGCTGAAGCCGTCGATATTGGCCTGGCCACCGTGTATCGCGTCCTGACCCAGTTCGAGCAGGCCGGGATTCTTTCGCGCAGCCATTTCGAGTCAGGGAAGGCGGTCTTTGAGCTTAACGAGGGATCCCATCACGATCATCTGGTCTGCCTGGACTGCGGCCGGGTGGAAGAGTTCTGCGACACCGAGATCGAGGATCGGCAGCGCCGGATTGCCCGAGAGCAAGGATTCGAGCTCGCCGATCATGCACTTTCTTTGTACGGCCATTGCCAACGCGAGAACTGCCCCCATCGATCCGCTGCGGCTGCCTCGGCTGCGCGTTTATCAAAGAGTAAGTAGCGATCGCGCGTGATCGCGCGAGGTCTTCTCCGCACCTTCATCGCCGAGCATGCGGGCGATTTCATCCACTCGATCTTCGGCACTTAATGGAGTGAGTGCACTGACCGGTGGGCCTGCTGTTGATTTTTTCTTCGAGACTCGCAGGTGTTGATGGCCCCGTGCGGCGACCTGCGGCAGATGGGTCACGCACAACACCTGCCGGGACTGGCCGAGCCCCCGCAAGAGTTCCCCAATCGTGTGGGCAACGTTGCCACCGATCCCAGAATCCACCTCGTCAAAAATCAAAGTTGGAATCTTGTTTGATGATGAGGTCACCACAGCAATCGCGAGACTGATGCGGGCCAACTCACCGCCCGAAGCAACACGGTTCATCGGATAGGCCGCACCCTGACTGTGGTTGCGCAGCATGAAGATGACATCTTCAAGTCCGTGGCCCGCCGGTTTCTCGCGGGCCTCGCAGGCCGCCTCAAATCGCATTTCGCCCATTGCAAGTTGGGCAAACCATTTATTCACCGCCCCAGAGAGCGCCTGACAGGCCTTCTGGCGCTCACGCGAGAGCAGCTTGGCCTGCTGATCGTAGTTCTGCCGCGCCTGGACCAATGCTTGTTTAAGGGCGTTGGTATCGGCCGCCTGCGCTGCCCGGGCCAGCTCTTCTTGGGCTGCCGCCAAGACAGACAAGAGGTCTTCGGGCCGCGCTTTTAGTTTTCTGGCGACGCTAAAGATGGACTGCACGCGTTCTTCGACTTCAGTCAGTCGATCGGGATCAAGATCGCTTTTATCGAGATAGCGTTGGAGGGCATCAGCGGCCTCTTGCAGCTGAATTACAGCGGATTCAAGGGCCTGTGTCGCGGGCGTGAGCCGGGGATCTTTATCCGTTAGGCCGCTCAGCCGTTGCTGCAATTTCTCCAGCTGCGTGACGATTGATGGATCGTCTTCGGCGATTTGTTGAAGTGCCGATTGCGAGCTTTGAAGAAGTTCTGCAGCGTGAGAAAGCCGCTTTTGTTCTTCAGAGAGGGCCTCCCATTCGCCCGCCGAGAGGCGCAGCCCATTGACCTCTGAGACCTTCCACTCCAGCTGATCTCTGATCACAGCCAGCGCCTGCGCCTGCTGCTCTGAATCGGCGATGGCTTGCTCAAGCCGTTGTATTTCGCGCCATTGGAGCGCGAGTGTTTTCACAGAGTCGGTCAGGCCAGCATGTGCATCCAGCAATATGCGCTGGGCCTGCGGCCGCAGCAGGGCCTGATGGGCATGCTGGCCATGGATATCCACGAGCTGCTCGCCGATTTCTTTGAGTTGCGTCAGTGTTGCCGGCTGTCCATTGATCCAGGCTTTCGACTTTCCTGCCGCATCCACCACCCGACGAATCAGCAATTCGTGGGGATCTTGGTCAGACTGCAGCTCGACTTCGGCCAGCCAGGCCCGCGCGTCAGCGGCATCGGCGAGGTCAAAGCGCGCAGAGAGATCGGCCTTTGCCGCGCCTTCGCGTACGACAGCTGCATCAGCGCGGCCCCCGAGCAGCAGATCGAGTGCATCAATCAGAATGGATTTTCCGGCACCCGTCTCGCCGGTCATGACGGTAAAGCCCTGGCTAAAGTCAAGATCGAGCTGCTCGACAATTACGAACTGCTGCACAGACAGCGAGACAAGCATGGCGTGTCGTGATGGCTAGTGGGTCTCGGTCGGCGGTAGGGGATCGGGCCGGCCAGCGAATAGGGGGTTAGTGCTCCAGTGCAGCTTGCGGCGGAGCATGGAGAAATAGTCGTAGCCCTTGGGGTGCAGCAGCCGCACTTTGTGGGGCCCCTGGCGAATGACAATTTTGTCTCCATCTTGCAGCGAGGTCAGGGCCTGCATATCGCAGTGCAGGCTGGTGCCCGCACCATCATTGATCACCACCTGCACCTCAACCTGTTCGGGCAGCACAATGGGCCGGCTGGAGAGGGCCTGCGGCGCGACAGGTACCAGGGTGATGCCGGCTAAGCCAGGGTGCAGGATGGAGCCGAGCGCCGAGAGCGCATAGGCGGTGGATCCAGTTGGCGTTGAGATGATCAGGCCATCGGCCCGCAGGGTGTGCAGGTAGTGGCCATCGACAAATACTTCAACTTCCACCATGCGACTGACCGCACCGCGACTGATCACGGCATCGTTTAATGCTGGCGCATCAAACACTGCAGTTCGAGCGGTGGAGCCAGACGCTTTACGCATCACGGCGACCTGAAGCATGGCCCGCTCTTCTTTCACATAGTCACCCGCAATGACTGCGGGCAATTCAGATTCCACTTGTGAGATGTCCAGATCTGTCATAAAGCCCAGCCGGCCTTGATTCACACCGATTAAAGCGATTCCAGTGGGCGCTAACTGGCGGGCGATGCCCAGCAGGGTGCCGTCACCACCGAGAATGACGGCCAGATCAATCCGCTCGGCCAGCGCATTCAGGCTTGCATGGCCATCGCTTTCGGCTTTGGTGAGGCCAGCGCTTTTCGCCGTTTCATTTTCGACCCATACCGCGCATCCCAGCTTCCGAATGCTCGCAAGGATGCGCCGAAGCGGGGCGCCCAGGCCCTCGGTCTGAGGCCGACCGAACACACCTACGCATCGAAAGGGAGTCTGGCCTTGGCTCATGACTGTCATTACACCATAGGAGCAGGGATGGGGAATAATGCGGCCTATGCTAGATGACCGGTCCCGAAACCTCTTAAAAACCTTGATCGAGCGTTATATCGCCGAGGGCCAGCCGGTGGGCTCGCGGGCGCTGTCAAAGTTTTCGGGCCTTGATCTTTCACCGGCCACGATTCGCAATGTGATGGCCGATCTCGAGGAGATGGGCCTAGTGGCTAGCCCGCATACTTCGGCGGGCCGAATTCCGACACCGCGTGGCTATCGTTTGTTCGTGGACCGCCTGCTCACAGTGCAGCCGATTAAGCCGGATCAGGCCGCCATGCTTGAGGGTCAACTGCAGGCGGATGCACCTCAGCGAGTAATGACACATGCCGCACAGCTTTTATCCAGCCTCTCTAGTTTTGCTGGCGTTGTGGTGACGCCGCGGCGTGCAGGTGTTTTTCGACACCTTGAGTTTCTGCGGCTTGGCGAGCGGCGCGTTCTACTGATTGTGGTGAGTCCCGACGGTGATGTGCACAACCGAATTCTCCAGACGGATCGGGATTATTCGCCCTCTGAGCTTACCGAGGCCGGCAACTACATCAATGCCCATTACGCTGGCCTTGATTTCGAGGCGGTACGGTCCCGGATTAAAACTGAGCTTTCCGAGTTGCGCAATAACATTTCTTCGCTCATGACATTGGCAGTTGAAAATGGTGAGGATGTATTTTCCGCAGGCAATGACGAGGTGCTGGTCTCCGGGGAGCGGCGGCTATTGGATGTTTCCGATCTTTCTGAAAACATGAGCCGTCTGCGTAAGCTTTTTGATTTGTTTGAGCAAAAGGCTGCATTGGCACGGCTACTGGAGTCCTCGTCGCGTGGCCAGGGCGTACAGATTTTTATCGGCGGTGAATCTTCCTTGGTGCCGATCGAGGAGCTGTCGGTAGTGGCTGCGCCTTATGAGATCGATGGCCGAGTCGTCGGCACGCTGGGCGTGATTGGCCCAACCCGCATGGCCTATGAGCGCGTGATTCCAATCGTGGATATCACCGCAAAATTGCTGTCAACGGCCTTAAGCCAGCCCGCACAGGGCTAGCTTAAGGCCAGCCCAATTTGGTTCATGAATCCCACACTGCGACCTGAGCCCGACTATCAGCATGGCACGGCCCTACGTACCGGGGTATTGCTGATTAATCTTGGCACGCCCGATGCGCCGACAGCTAAAGCACTGAAGACTTATCTCAAAGAGTTTCTCTCGGACCCTCGGGTGGTCGAGATTCCGCGGCTGGTCTGGTGGCCGATTCTGAATGGAATTATTTTGAATGTGCGGCCCCAGAAGTCGGCCGTGAAATACGCCAGCATCTGGATGGATGAGGGCTCGCCGCTTCGGGTCTACACCGAGCGGCAGGCCCAGGGCCTGCGTGCGGTGCTGTCGGCCCGTGGTATGGATGTCGCCATTGAGGTCGCAATGCGTTACGGCAATCCGAGCATTCCCTCCGCTTTGGCGGCATTGCGAGATCGCGGAGTTCGCCGCCTACTGGTGCTGCCGATGTATCCGCAGTATTCATCCAGCACTACTGCAACAGCTTTTGATGTGGTCTTTAAAGAGTTTGCCGCCTTTCGTAATCAGCCCGATTTGCGATTGATCCGCAGCTTTCACGATTACCCGCCTTATATCGCCGCATTGGCCGAGCAGGTCCGTCGTCATTGGCAGTCGCATGGCCGCGGCGATCTGCTGCTCTTTAGTTTTCATGGTGTGCCCAAGCGCTCGTTGTTAAAAGGGGACCCCTATCACTGTGAGTGTCACAAGACCGCGCGCCTGATTGCGCAGGCCCTGGGTCTGACTGAGCAGCAGTGGCGGATTTCATTTCAGTCGCGGTTTGGTAAGGCAGAGTGGTTAAAGCCTTACACCTCAGAAGTGATTGAGAGCCTGCCCGGCCAGGGCGTGAAAGTTCTGGATGTGATGTGCCCGGGCTTTCCTGCCGACTGCCTCGAGACACTCGAAGAAATCGCCATGGAAGGCAAGGAAGAATTCTTGACAGCGGGCGGCAGCCAGTATCGCTATATCGCTTGTATCAATGATGAGCCGGCCGGCATCCAGGCCCTTGCCGATCTGATCACGCTGAATCTCTCCGGCTGGTCCACCGGTCAGGATGCGCAGGAAGCCGCCAGCCTGGAACTTCAGCGGCTTCGGGCAAAGGCGCTCGGCAGCGCCAACTAGGTCTTCGCGGCGGGCTACTGCTGGGCCATCGGGCCCGATACGGGGCCTTGAAAATCAGTTTGGCTGACCCAATCTTCCCAGCCATCGATTCGTTTTTGCGGAATTCCCATGCCTGACTCAACTGAGAAAAAAACACCGGACGACACCATCGCCCCTCCGACTGCAGAATCATTGAGCCCTGAGGCCGCCGCACCGGCGTCTGTAGAGGCGTCGGCCCCTGAGCCGGCGATAAGCCTTCAGGCCCAACTTGAAGAGGCGCAGGCCAAAGTCAAGGCCTGGGAGGAGGAATATCTTCGGGCCCGCGC
>JAGWXV010000129.1 GCA_018969705.1 Betaproteobacteria bacterium | reverse complement strand
GGTAGTGGCAGTTGAGTAATCCACTCGTGCCCCGAACCGCTCTGGAGTCGCGGCAATCGCATCTACGATACTGCGTGGAATTACGTGATTATGCAGATCGATCGTCTTCATGGCACTCCTAGCAATAAGCACATGGTCTTGAGAAACCGGGTAGAACACCCAGTGTGAGTATGCCTTAAGTTAGGTCACATCTCGGTGCCATTGGAGCTGCACTGCTGCAGCCTTGATCGTAATTTGATTGCGAAAAGCGCCCCCAAGCGCCGCGCCAGGGGGCCGATTACTACTAGACCGCCTGCGGTGCCTTGCTGTCAATGCTCCATTTGCCTGCGCCTGCCGATGCCAGGACCAACAATCCCCCAACCACGGCAATATTCTTGAAAAACATCAGCTGCTGCGCATAGGCCTGCCCGGCCGGAGCTGCCCAAAACGCATGGCCGACCATGCTTGCGAGCAGCGTAAATCCCGCCAAGGCGAATGCGACATAGCGTATCTTAAAGCCAAACAACAGCGCGATACTTCCCAGCACTTCAATCGCAATCGTGGCGGCAACGGCAGCAGAAGCCATTGGAATACCAAGCGAGCCGAAGTAGCCCACAGTGCCCGCAAAGCCAAATAGCTTAGAGAGCCCGGCAGGCAAAAACAGTGCGACAAAAAGCAGCCGCCCTAAAAACTCGATTGGGTTGTAGAAATTTTTCATGATGATTTCCTTTCTAAGAAAATAAAAAAATAAACTAAGGTAAATCCGTAATGGCCAGCCTTTGGTTCAATGAAAGGCATAGCCATCCATGGCCAGCACGTGATCACTGATGCCGCGAAAAAATGCATAAGGCTTGGCCGATTCGCCTGCCGCACCCAACGCAACCATCAGCGGCAGAAAATGCTCATCCCGCGGATGGGCGCGGACTGCATCGGGCTGGCTTGACCGATAACGCAGTAAGGCCTCGGTATTTCGGGCAGTCATCTGCGTATGGACCCAGTCCGAAAACCCCGTAACGTAATCGGGCCTCGGGCTTCCAAGTGACTGAACCATCTGCCAGTCCCGCAGGTTGTGAGTCACATTGCCCGAGCCCACAATCAAAAATCCCTGCTCGGCAAGTGGTGCCAAGGACCACCCAATCCGATAGGCATGCTCTGGGCCCGCGTGATGCTGTAGCGATACCGGAATCACCGGCAGATCGGCCCGCGGAAACATATGCAAAAGCGGCACCCAGACCCCGTGGTCTAAGCCACGCCCTGAATCTGCCTTTGCCTGAAAGCCCGCAGCACGTAATGCATCTAATACCGCCTGGGCCGCCTGCGGATCTCCGGCCGCAGGATATTGAATTTCAAATAGCCGCGAATCAAAGCCCCCAAAATCGTGGATCGTGGCCGGGCGAGCAGCAAATCCCACTTCTGGGATTTCTGTCTCCCAGTGCGGACTGACCACCACCACGGCACGTGCCGCACGGAACTGACTGCCCATCTCGGCCAGCGCAGCCCCTGCGGCCCCCGGCTGCAACGCGAACATCGGGGAACCATGCGGTACAAAAAGTGAAAAACGGTTTGAGTTCATGGCCCGAAACTCTAGGGCTTTCGAATGCCTTAAAAAAGTATCTAATCAGATCATCTTTGTTGCATAATTAGCAACAATATGGACCGACTCGATGCGATGCAAATGTTTGTGCGGGTGGCCGAGGCGGGCAGCTTCAGCGCTGTCGCCCATGCGCTTCAACTCGCCCGCTCGGTCGTGACTCGCCAGATCGCCAGCCTTGAAAAGCACCTGGGTGTTCAGCTCATTACCCGCAGCACCCGCAGCCTGACGCTGACCGAGGCGGGCACCAACTACCTTGAGAACTGCCGGGCGATTCTGAATCTGGTGGATACCGCCGAGTCCAACCTGAGTGGCGAAGGCCTCGCCGCAAAGGGCCGCATCCGTATCGGGCTGCCCCTGCTGTTTGGCATGAAAGAGATTGTTCCGCTGCTGCTTTCTTTTGCAAGACGCACCCCCGATATCGATCTGGTGATGACCCTTTCTGATGAGCGCTCTAACCTCATTGAAGAGGGCCTTGATCTCAGTATCCGCATCACCAGCAATCTAAACCCCAGCGATATTGTGCGTAAGCTCGGCCAATGCCGGCTGCTCACACTTGCTTCCACCGCTTATATGAAAGCCCATGGCCGGCCAGAACGCCCGCAGGATTTACGCCATCATGAGTGCCTGATTTATTCGCACGATGCGAGCAACTCGCAGTGGATTTACCAAAATAAAAAACAGCTCCTGCAGGTGCCGGTACGCGGAAGAATCGTTGCCAATAACGGCATTGCGTTAACCGAGGCGGCCGCCAATGGCATGGGCGTTACCCGTCAGCCAGATTTCATCGCCGCGCCCTATCTCGAAAAAAAGCGTGTCGAGGCAATACTCAAGGCCTACGAACCAGAGCCCTTGGGTATTTATGCGGTGTTACCCAGTAACCGCTACATCCCACATCGGGTTCGACTCTTAATCGACCATCTCGCCAGCGCCATGCTAGCGAATCCCGCGAAGGTGCCGTTCAAAACAACCTAGCAGCTGGCTTGCCGCATGCGTCAGTGGCACTCCCTTTAAAGTGATCACACCCAGCACCATATCGGGCGGCGCAGGCTCCACGGCGATCAAACTCATCTGATGGCCAAAGATCGGATCCGAAAACAGTGTCTTGGGCCCAACACAGAGCCGATCTGCTCTGCGCATCAGATCGCTCATTAGCAGCGGAGAGTCACAGTACGTGAGGCGCTTGGGCTCACTCATGCCCCGCTCGCGCATCCATCGCAGCAGCTGATTACCTTGGCTGCCGGCACTCAGGTTTAAGGCCCAACGCGCATCCTGCAATTCCGACCAACGCTTGGCAGACTCCAGTGGA
>JAGWXV010000128.1 GCA_018969705.1 Betaproteobacteria bacterium | reverse complement strand
ATCGAGGTCGAAGATGTTCTGTATCGGCATCCGGCAGTCCTGGCGGCAGCAGTCGTTGCCAAGCCTGATCCGAAGTGGGGGGAAACCCCGTGCGCTTTTCTGGAAATTAAGCCGGGCGCGGCAGTTACCCCGGCGGACATTGTGGCCCATTGCAAGCAGTATCTGGCAGGATTTAAGGTGCCGCGGGCTGTGGTCTTTGGCGAATTGCCCAAGACCTCCACCGGGAAAATCCAGAAGTTTGAATTACGTAAGCAAGCAGGCTCAGTCTCTGCGATTGATGTTTAACCCTTAAGGAATACCACCATGGCTGACTACAACGCCCCCCTTCGGGACATGCAATTTGTGATCAATGAGCTTGTGCCCCTATCCGAAATCACGGCCCTCCCGGGTTATGAAGAGGCTGGCGAAGAACTTGCTGGCGCAATCTTGGATGAGGCCGCCAAGTTTGCAAATGGTGTATTAAGCCCACTGAATTGGATCGGTGATCAGCAGGGCGCTATTTTAAATAGCAATGCGGTAACGACACCGAAGGGCTTCAAAGAAGCCTATGAACAATTTTCACAGGCAGGCTGGATTGGGCTGGCCTGTGATCCGGAGTATGGCGGCCAGGGCCTGCCTGCGCTGCTGTCCACGGCAGTCAATGAAATGTGGAATAGCGCCAACATGGCCTTCACACTTTGTCCTCTGCTGACTGCTGGCGCAATCGATGCAATCACGCACCACGGTTCGGCAGAGCAAAAGGCAATGTATCTGCCCAATCTGATTTCGGGAAAGTGGGCCGGCACCATGAATCTGACTGAGCCCAACGCAGGCTCAGACCTCTCGGTGGTGGCTACCAAAGCCGCGCCAGCTGGCGATGGCACTTACAAAATTTCGGGCACGAAGATTTACATAACCTACGGTGAGCATGATTTCACCGAAAACATTATTCACCTGGTGTTGGCCCGTCTGCCGGATGCGCCCGCAGGCGTTAAAGGCATCTCTCTGTTTATTGTGCCCAAGTTTTTAGTAAAGCCTGATGGATCTCTTGGCGTGCGAAACGATCTGAAATGCATTTCGTTAGAGCATAAGCTTGGAATTCATGCGAGCCCCACTGCCGTGATGTCTTATGGTGAGTCCGGCGGGGCAACCGGGTTTTTAGTGGGCCAGGCCAATCGTGGCCTGGAGTACATGTTCACAATGATGAATGCGGCCCGCCTTGGCGTGGGACTCGAGGGCGTAGGAATTTCTGAGCGGGCCTATCAGCAGGCTGCAGGCTATGCCATGCAGCGTGTGCAAGGAAAAATTGCCGCAAAGCCGGGTAATCTTCCGATCGCGCATCACCCCGATGTCTCGCGCATGTTGATGACAATGCGGGCGCAGATTCAGGCCATGCGGGCATTGGCATTTTTTGCGGCAGCTGAGTCAGACAAAGCGATGCGGCACGCCGATGCCGCAGCGCGCGGGGCTGCACAGGCTCGACTTGATTTCTTGATTCCGATTGTCAAAGGCTGGTGCACCGAGCAGGCGGTGGAGATCACCTCTTTAGGTGTCCAGGTCCATGGCGGCATGGGCTTTGTGGAAGAAACGGGCGCTGCACAGCATTTCCGGGATGCACGCATTACGCCGATCTATGAGGGAACCACTGGCATTCAGGCCAATGATCTTTTGGGTAGGAAGATCGTGCGTGATGGCGGCAAAGAAGCAAAATGCCTGCTGGAAGAGATGAAGGCAACGGCAGCTAGCCTTCAGTCTTCTCCCAATATGGAGATAAAAGCGATGGGGGCTGCATTGGGCTCAGCCATCTTGGCGCTTAATCGTGCGGTCGAGTGGGTGGTGGAGACATTTCCGAAAAATGCGCCTGCAGCCCTTGCAGGTGCTTATCCGTTAATGAAGTGTTTTGGTATAGTGGCCGGGGGCTGGCTGCTCGGAAAATCAGCAGCAATTGCAAAAGCAAAAATAAGCCAGGGTGCTAGCGATCATTTCTATGCACAGAAGATTGGCGTTGCCACTTTCTACATCCACCATATCTTGAGTGCTGCGGCAGGGCTTGCTCAATCGGTGCGGGTCGGCGAGGAAGTCATCACCGCGATGGAACATGGCCTAAATGATTTGCTGACCTCGTAAGGCCAATTAGGCCCCTTGGGGGGCTGCTCGCCACTAGCTATCAAACTTCACGCCCTGGGCAAGTGGCAGGTCCCGGCCATAGTTAATTGTGTTGGTGGCGCGGCGCATGTAGGACTTCCATGCATCCGATCCCGACTCGCGGCCGCCGCCTGTCTGCTTTTCTCCCCCAAAGGCGCCACCAATCTCTGCGCCCGAGGTCCCCAGGTTCACATTGGCAATTCCACAATCGGATCCTGCAGCGGATAGGAATCGCTCAGCCTCTGTTAGGTCATTGGTGAAAATGGCAGACGATAGCCCCTGGGGTACATCGTTATTCATGGCGATTGCTTCTTCCAGCTGGTCATAGGGGATGACATAAAGAATCGGCGCAAAGGTTTCTTCTTTTACGATCGCAGTCTGCGATGGCATGACGACAAGGGCCGGGCGGGCATACCAGGCGCTCGTAAACCGTTCTTCAAGCGCCCGCTCTCCGCCAAAGATTTTTCCGCCTTCAGCCCGCGCTTGGCTGAGTGCGGCCTGCATCGCCATGAAAGCACGTTCATCAATAAGCGGCCCAACCAGGATGCCAGCCTCGGTTGGATTGCCGATGGGAAGACTCGCCCGTGCGGCGTCGAGCTTTTTGATAACAGCATCCAAGATGGATCGATGCACAATGAGTCTACGGGTGGTTGTGCAGCGCTGCCCTGCCGTTCCCCAAGCACCAAAAACAGTACCGCGAATCGCGAGATCAAGATTTGCGGTCGGCGAAACAATCACGGCGTTATTGCCACCCAACTCTAATA
>JAGWXV010000127.1 GCA_018969705.1 Betaproteobacteria bacterium | reverse complement strand
ACGCCTTGCAGTGACATCGGCATCATGATTTAGCGACGACGATAGGAGCCACTCTTGCCGCCATGTTTTTCCATGAGCTGAATATTGGTCATGGTCATGCCGCGATCAACGGCCTTGCACATATCGTAAATTGTGAGCAGCCCAACCTGCACTGCGGTCAGGGCCTCCATTTCCACGCCGGTCTTGCCGGTGACCTCGACGGTCGCAGTGCAGGCGATCGCCGCCCGCGACTGCGGCTCAGCCGAAGTGTCGTGACTCGCCAGATCGATGAGTTCGAAGTCCACCGCGACCCGTGACAGCATCAAAGGATGGCACAGCGGAATAAGCTCGGAAGTTTTCTTTGCGGCCTGTATCGCAGCGATTCTCGCGATGCCGATGACATCACCCTTTTTGGCATCGCCCTCCCGAATCAGTCTCAGGGTCTCGGGCTGCATCAAGATTTGGCCGCTGGCAATTGCGATCCGCCGGGTATCGGCCTTGTCGGCCACATCCACCATATGGGCCTGGCCCGCGGAATCAAAGTGAGTGAACTGGGTCATAAACCCTATGATAGAGCGTATGAGTATCCTGGCAGCCCCCTGGCCGCGGCGTCTGATGACATCGGCGCTCGCCCTGAGTCTTGCGCTCAGCCAGCCGCCTGGGCTGCATGCGCAGGACCGCTCCCGAGGCGTGGACCATTTGCCTGCCCTTGGCGAGGCGGCGGTCGATGAGCTGAGTCCTGCGGCCGAGCAGCGGCTGGGCGATCAGATTTTTCAAGAACTGCTGCGCGTGGGTGTTGTCCACGATGATCCGGAGACCACCGATGTCATGGCCCGTCAATCTCAGCGGCTTTTGGCAGCTTCGCGGCAGCTGGGCCACAGCAGCGAGGACCGGCCCTTTCGTTTTTTTCTGGTGAAAGATGCCACGATCAATGCCTTTGCGATGCCGGGTGGCTATATCGGCATCCATACCGGGCTGATTACTGCATCGGATCGTGAGGCCGAGGTCATGTCGGTGGTGGCCCACGAGATTGGCCATGTCACACAGCGGCATATCGCCCGAATGTTTGGCCAGCAGCGGCAGGGCTCAGCGGTGATGATTGCGGCCGCAGTCTTGGCAGCACTGGCCGCCCGCTCAAGCCCGGATGCTGCGATGGGCATGCTGTCGCTTGGGCAGACCGTTGCCCTGCGTGAGCAGCTCGCGTTTTCGCGTGATGCTGAGCGTGAGGCGGATCGTGTGGGATTGCAGATTCTTGCTGAGTCGGGATTTGATCCGCGTGCAATGTCGTCGATGTTCGAGCGGCTGGGCCAGGCGGGCCGGCTTTATGACAACAACGCGCCGACATATTTGCGTACCCATCCGCTCACGACTGACCGGATTGCCGATATTCAGTCTCGACTTCAAAATGAGCCGGGCCTTGGCCGACTGGCGGGCAGTGACAATAGTCTTGAATTTGATTGGCTTCGGGCCAAACTTGCCGCGCTTGCCGATAGCCGCGTGGATGGCCTGCGGAACGCTCGCAGCCGATTGGTGCTGCAGTTGAAGGACCCGAAGTTTTCCTCTGCCCAGCTGCAATCGGCGACCCATTTCGGCCTGTCATGGGTGAGCCTGCAGCAACGGGATTTCACCGCCGCTTCGGATCACCGCGTGCAAGCCCAAACCAAGATTCGTGGCCACCAGTCTGAGCCGCTTGCACAGCCCTTGCTGGACCATCTTCAGCTGCAGATTCTTTTGGCAGCTGCGGAAACCCCTGAACAGAAAAAAGAGTTGGATCAGCTGGCGGGCGAGATGGCAGCCCGCCATCCCCGATCGCGGGCAGTGATGCGTCTGGCAGTTCTTGCACGACTGTCTGCAGGCATGAATGGCGATGAGAGTGCAGCACTTGCCCGCAACACCGCCCAGCAGTGGCCCAATGATCCGCAGGTCTGGGCGCTGTTGGCCCGTGCTGAGAGTGCTCGCGGAAGAAAAACAGCTCAGCATGCTGCGCTTGCTGAGCAATATGCCTTGGCCGGAGCCACCGCTGCGGCGATTGAGCAGCTCACGCTTGCACGGACGGCGGCCGATGCAGATTTTGTAACACTGTCTCGAATCGATTCACGCCTGACATCGCTGCGGGCTGCATTACGGCGCGATCAGATTGAGCGGCAGCAGTCGGGCGGCCGAAACTAAATTCTTCTGATCACTTGCTCCGGCATGAGTTCGCGCAGGCAGGCGGTCGTGCCCAAGGGGCAGTCACGCTGAAAGCAGGGGCTGCAGGACAGCCCGAGGTGAAGGATCTCCGCCTGATCAGAGTGGGGTGGCGTGTGCGTGGGGTCAGTCGAGCCAAAAAGCGCGATGACGGGCGTATCTAAGGCGGCGGCGGCATGCATCAATCCCGAGTCATTGCTTATGACACGATCTGCGACTGCAATCCACCGAAAAGCATCTAGGAGTGTCGTTTGTCCAGCAAGACTGGAAATCCGTTTGCTGTCAGCAGCCCCAAGGGCAATCGGTCCACTGCCTGCTGTGGCCGCGGATTGCATCATGACAAGTGACTGTTGGCGAATTGCGTCACACAGCGCCTGCTCTTTTGGACTGCCCAGCACGACGACTTGGTGCTGGGGACTTTGCGATAACCAATGGGCCGCCGTCTGCGCGAAATATTCTGCTGGCCATTGCTTTGCGGGGCCATATTCCGCGCCGGGGCAGAGGGCTAGCAGCGGGCCAGAGGCCTGCGGCAGCGCAAGATCGGCCGGGAGTACAAGTCGCGGCCGATCATTGCCCAGGGGATCGATATCAGTGGGCGGCCGGGGATGATCGGCAAGCTGGAGATAGTGGGCAATCATCGGGACCCGTGGTGCGTGACCCGAATGCGCTGAACTCTGAATCGGCAGGGCGGGTGGCTTTCGACGATCGTTGATCAGTCCATAGCGGGCCTC
>JAGWXV010000126.1 GCA_018969705.1 Betaproteobacteria bacterium | reverse complement strand
TGTTCGGGTGGGCACGGCGCTGCGTCGCGATGGTCTGCAGCCGGGCGATGACCTATGGGTCTCCGGCCATCTGGGCGATGCGGCCTTCGCACTCAATCAGGGAATCGATGATTCGAAATTGAATGCTCCGCAGCCGCGTCTCGCTCTGGGGCTCGGGCTTGTGGGCCTTGTGTCGGCGGCCATTGATATCTCGGACGGACTGCAGTCCGAACTCATGCATTTGCTGAATGCAGCCCAGCGTCGTGCTGCGCAGCCACAGTGCCTGCAGGCGAACGTGAACTGGCAGGAGCTGCCACTTGGGCCTTTGGTCAGGCAGGCTGCGCTGGCGGGCAGGCTGACACCGTCACAGGCTGCAGGCCTTGCGATCACAGGTGGCGATGAATACGAATTACTCTTTGCTGCGGCCTCGCCTGAGCGGGCCCGCATTAAGGCATTGGGCCAGCAGCTGGGACTTGCGTTGACGCGAATCGGTAGCGTGGAAGTCAGCGATACGCCTGGCGTGCGCTGGCGAGATGCCGCGGGAGCGCAGCCCCCTGAATCTCTGCAGGACATGATTGCGCGTGGCGGATTCCGACACTTCTGATAGCCGCGGAATGGCTCCCGCATCTTCTGCGCAGCCTGTGCAGCGTGTCGGCCTGCTATCGCATCCTGCACACCTGATCTCGTTTGGATTTGGCTGCGGATTTTTTCCTGTCGCTCCGGGCACGATCGCAACACTCTGGGCCTGGGTTGTTTTTTTGATGATCGACCCGGCCATGACGGACTTCTCTTGGGCGGTATTGATTGCATCGGGTGTGGTGGTGGGCGCAGTCGCCTGCACATTGACCGGCCGTGCCCTCGGCAAGGCCGATGATGGATCCATGGTCTGGGATGAGATTGTGGCGTTTTGGCTTGTGCTCTGGATTCTGCCCAAGGCCAGCGATCCTGCTGGCATTCATGCCATGGGCCATGTGCCGGAGTGGCTGATTGAGGCGGTCGGATTTGCGCTGTTTCGTTTTTTTGACATCGTGAAGCCACCCCCGATTCGCACCATCGATCGCTTAAGCCGAGACGGCTGGGGGGTGATGCTGGATGATCTTGTCGCAGCTGCCTATACCTTGCTCTGTTGTGCTGTGCTGCTGAGGCTTGCCCATCTTCTGGAGGCATGGTGGCGCTAAAGCAAAACGAAGTGGGCCGGATTTCGAATAATCTTGCCCTGGTGCTGGGACTGGCGATTGGCGTTGGACTTCTGCGTCACCGCGGCCGACTCATGGTGGCCGAGTCTTGCACGGGCGGACTGGCTGGCCACTGGATCACTGCGATTGCCGGATCAAGCCGATGGTTTGATGGTGGGGTCATCAGCTACGCCAACACCGTCAAGCATGGGCTTCTGGGTGTTCAGTCCGAGACCCTGCAACAGCAGGGCGCTGTTAGTCTGCAGACTGCGACTGAGATGGCCAAGGGCGTTCGCAGCCAGCATCGAAGGATGCTGTCGGATCCGGTCAAGCACATCCCCGAGGGCCTGTTTGCGTTTTCAATCACTGGCGTTGCTGGCCCCCAGGGCAGCCAGCCTGCCAAGCCCGTGGGTACCGTCTGCTTTGCCTGGGTGGGCCCGCAGGGTGTTCGGACGGAGCAGCAGTTTTTCTCGGGCGATCGGGCGGATATTCAGCGGCAGGCTGCGGCCTGGGCGATGGCCGGGCTTTTCGGTGAGCTCTGTCGCGCCAGGGCCCGGGAAGCCTAAGTCTTTTTGCCGATGGCAGTCGGGGCCACCGCTTTTTAGAATGGCGCTACCCCTTGTAACCTGTTTTTATATACAGTAATATTTCTCCATCGCCCAGCCCGCTTCTAACCCCAATTTCCCAAAGGATGCGCCCCCATGCAAGATAAACAAGACCCCAAAAACCGTGCTGAAAAAGCTAAGGCGCTACAGGCCGCCCTATCCCAAATCGAAAAGCAATTTGGCAAGGGCTCAATCATGCGCATGGGCGAAAACGATGTCGCCCCGGATATTCAGGTCGTCTCAACCGGCTCCCTGGGCCTGGATCTCGCGCTCGGCGTCGGCGGCCTGCCCCGCGGCCGAATTGTCGAAATCTATGGCCCGGAGTCATCGGGCAAAACCACACTCACACTGCAGGTCATCGCAGAGATGCAAAAGATCGGCGGCACCTGTGCCTTTGTGGATGCCGAGCATGCTCTCGATACCCAATACGCCCAGAAACTCGGCGTCACTCTCTCCGAGTTGCTCATCTCGCAGCCCGATACCGGCGAGCAGGCCTTGGAGATCGTTGATGCGCTGGTCCGATCCGGCTCGGTAGATCTCATTGTTGTGGACTCAGTTGCCGCCCTCACGCCAAAGGCGGAGATCGAAGGCGAAATGGGCGATTCACTGCCCGGCCTGCAGGCCCGCCTGATGTCGCAGGCCCTGCGCAAGCTCACCGCCAACATTAATCGCACCAACACCCTTGTGATTTTCATCAACCAGATTCGCATGAAGATTGGCGTGATGTTTGGCAATCCCGAAACCACTACCGGTGGCAATGCGCTGAAGTTCTATTCTTCGGTGCGTCTTGATATTCGGCGGGTGGGTTCCATCAAAAAGGGCGAGGAAGTCACTGGCTCGGAGACCAAGGTTAAGGTTGTGAAAAACAAGGTCGCCCCGCCATTTCGGGCGGCAACCTTCGACATCCTTTACGGTGAGGGCATCTCCCGAGAAGGCGAAATCGTTGATCTGGGCGCAGAGAGCGACATTGTTGAAAAATCAGGCGCTTGGTACAGCTATAACGGCGAGCGCATTGGCCAGGGCAAAGACAATGCCCGTGAGTTTCTGCGCCAGAACTCGGATATCGCTCTAGAGATTGAAAACAAACTGCGCGAAAAGTTCGGCGTCAATGCGCGCCCAGCAGGCGAGGCGCAAGCTGTCGCAGA
>JAGWXV010000125.1 GCA_018969705.1 Betaproteobacteria bacterium | reverse complement strand
CCTGCGCCATCGCGGGCAGAGCAAATGCGCCAGCTACTGCTGCAGCAATTAATTGCTTCTTCATTAAATGTTCTCCTAATTAATTAACCTCACACCCAGACGCCTTACGGCGGCCAAGCGACTGCTGGGATCAGCCGTCTCCGCTATTTTCCCGGGAGGCCGATTCCCTCTCAAGCCAGATCGCTGTCCAAGGCCCTTCGGCCGTGGTTTTCCCGATGTCCGTGTCGCCCAAAAGCAACACTGCCTATCCCGTCTAGAAAATGGGGACATATAAACTGGCCAATAATGCGACCATGACCTCGACCCGCCTCTATGGCCGCCTTCTGTCGTATGCCAAGCCTTACTGGCCCGGCTTTGCCTTGGCCGCCCTGGCCATGCTGGTCACGGCCGCCACTGAGACCGCATTTCCGGCCCTACTTAAGCCCCTGTTGGACAACGGCTTTGCCGGAGCGAGTTCATTTCAGGTCTGGTGGGTTCCCACCGCAGTGCTGATGATCTTCCTGCTGCGCGGAACCTCCACATTTCTGTCGGTCTACGCCATGAACTGGATCGCAAATAGTGTTCTACGGGACCTTCGGCAGGCAATGTTTAATAAGTTACTCACGCTACCCGCCTCCGCTTTTGATGCCCGCTCCTCAGGCCAGCTGATTTCTCGAGTGATTGCCGAGGTCAATGGTGTGACCAGTGCCGCCACCAACGTCGTCAACACGCTGGTGCGCGACAGCCTGATTTTGATCGGCCTACTCGGCTGGCTGTTTTGGCTAAATTGGAAGCTCACCCTGATTGTCATGCTGCTGCTGCCATTTTTGGCGGGCCTCACCCTGGCGTTTTCCAAGCGCATGCGGCGTGTGAGCCGCGATGCCTTAAAAGCCACTGCAGAAATGACCCGCTCGGTAGAGGAAGCGATTTTCGGCAACCGCGTGATCAAGGTCTTTCAGGGCGATCAGTTTGAGTCGGGCCGGTTTAAAAAAGTAAACGCAGAATTCCGTGGCCAGTCGATGCGGCTGGCGATCGCGCAGGCCCTGCAGACGCCGATCAGCCAGCTGATTGCCGCAATTGGTGTTGCCGTGGTGCTGACCATTGCGTTGCTGCAGTCCCGCGCAGGCGAGGCCACCGTGGGCGACTTCATTTCGTTTGTCACGGCCATGCTGATGATGTTTGGTCCGCTGCGTCACCTAGCCGATGTCAATGCCCAGCTGCAGCGCGGGCTTGCCTCGGCAGAAGCGGTCTTTGAACTCATTGACGAAAAATCCGAGCGCGATACCGGCAGCCGAACGGTGGACCGTGTGCGCGGAGAAATTGCGTTTGAAGGCGTCAGCCTCGCCTATCCCAGCAGCGACCGTCAGGTCCTGCAAGAAGTCTCGGTGGTCATTCGGCCCGGTGAGACGGTGGCACTCGTGGGCCCCTCGGGAGGTGGAAAGACTTCGCTCATCAATTTATTGCCGCGGCTGTACGAACCCACTGCGGGCTGCGTGCGGATTGATGGCATTGCAGTCACCGACTTAAGCCTTGCCAGCCTACGGGCCCAGATTGCTTTGGTCTCGCAAGATGTTGTGCTGTTCAATGATTCCATTCATAACAATATTATTTATGGTGCCAGCGAAAGCGCAGAAGCTGATTTAAATGCTGCCATCGCGGCAGCGGATCTCTCTGACTTTGTGGCCTCGCTACCCGAAGGCGTTGAGACCGTGATTGGCGATCGGGGTGTGAGGCTCTCCGGCGGGCAGCGGCAGCGCATCGCGATTGCACGGGCGGTGCTGAAAAACGCCCCGATTCTGCTGCTCGATGAGGCCACCTCTGCCTTAGATACCAAGGCCGAGGCAAGCGTGAAAGCCGCCATTGATCGGCTGCGTCAGGGCCGCACCACTTTAGTGGTGGCCCACCGGCTATCCACGATTGTGAATGCCGATCGCATCCTGGTGATTGCCAACGGCCGCCTTGTCGAAGAGGGCCGTCATGAAGCGCTTATGGCACAGGCCGGTCTGTATGCCAGCCTGTATTCGAAGAATCTGCAAGACCTGGAGCCTTCGGCAGCTGAGCCACCATCTCCGTGATTGCTGCAATCAGCTGGGGATCATCGGCCTGAAGGGATCGGGCATGCCGCGCCCAGTGGTGGGGCCCATAGGTCTGCATGGCGCTGATGGAAAAGATGCCAATAGTGGGTACGCCAAAAGCAGCGCTCACATGGGTGATGCCGGTATCAACACCAATGCAGATTCCAAAATCCGCAAGCCGATTGCGAAAGGCCTCGAAATGCTCAATCGGCCGATAAATCATTTCCACTTTGCAATCGGAGAGCGCCGCAATCTCAAGTCCGCGCTGACGCTCCGCCTCAGATCCCGCCACCAATGCAATTTGGTACCCCCGGCTGCGCAGTGTGGTCACCATCACACTCATGCCCTGGTTATCCAGCTGCTTGGCCTCTTTGGAAGAAAAGGGCACGAGCAGGGCGGTTGAGCCTGGCCTGCTATGTTGGCTGCCGATTGCAGCACCCGCCAAAGCCGATTCTTTTTTAAATGCAAATTGGGTTTGATTCAGATTGGGCGTGTAGCCGAGCGCGACTCCAGCAAAGATCCGATATTGAAATACCGCAGGAAGCTCTCGCTCAGGCTCCCAGAAGTGGGTATAAAAACGCGCCAGCCGTGGCGATTCCAGATGGGCCGCTGCGTAAGTCCACCGCTGACTGCTTCGGGCAAGCTTACTTACCACAGCGCTTTTGATCACACCCTGCATATCGATTAGAAGCGCATACTGCTGCCGGCGAATCGCAAAAAAAGTCTGGATGACTTGCGCAAGATCACGGAGTCGATCGGAAAGTCTTCGGGCCTGCGAAAACCGTCGAAGCGGCAGCGCAAAGACCCGATCAATACCGCCATGAAATCGCACCAGGCCTGCAAACTCTTCGTCCACC
>JAGWXV010000124.1 GCA_018969705.1 Betaproteobacteria bacterium | reverse complement strand
AGCCTTCAGCGTCGTTACACCAAGCATGCTGAGGGCTCTGTCTTGGTCTGTTTTGGTGAGACCCGGGTGCTCTGCACCGCCTCAGTAGAGGAGCGCGTTCCCGGCTTTTTAAAGGGCCAAGGATCCGGCTGGGTGACGGCGGAGTACGGCATGCTTCCGCGATCAACCCATACGCGAAGCGATCGGGAGGCAGCAAAAGGAAAGCAAAGCGGCCGCACCCAGGAGATTCAGCGTCTGATTGGTCGATCGCTGCGTGCCGTTACCGATTTGAACCTATTGGGTGAACGGACGATTACGATCGATTGTGATGTCTTGCAGGCCGATGGGGGCACGCGGACGGCGAGTATTACTGGTGCCTGTGTAGCACTCTCGGACGCGCTGCAGGGCCTACAGCGTGATCGTCGGATTGGCCAGAATCCAATGAGAGAGTCGGTCGCCGCGATCTCGGTTGGCATCTGGCGCGGCGCTGCGGTGCTGGATCTGGATTATCTCGAGGACTCCGCCTGTGATACCGATATGAATATCGTGATGACAGACTCAGGCGGCATTGTGGAGGTCCAGGGCACTGCAGAGGGCGCGCCGTTTACTCGGGATCAGTTTGATCAACTACTTGCGCTTGCTGCTCAAGGAATCGGCCAGTTGCACGAGTTTCAGCAGTGTCTGATCCAGGATCCGGAGCGGCTCTCGGTTGTTGTTGAATGAGCACGACCTGGGTGCTGGCCTCGTCGAACCCAGGAAAACTGAAAGAGTTTGAGCAGGCCCTTTCCCCGGTCTTGCAATCGCGGGGCATCGAATTAATCAATCAGTCTTCGCTCGGCATCGATCCGGCAGAGGAGCCTTACGATTCATTTGAGGAAAATGCGCTTGCAAAGGCAAGGCATGCTAGCCGGGCCGCAGGATACCCCGCCTTGGCGGACGATTCAGGAATTGTCGTGCCGCTTCTGGGCGGCGCCCCCGGCGTGCGTTCAGCCCGTTTTTTCGCTGATGCTGCAGCGGATCACAATTTGGAGAATCGGACGCAGATCGCCGCGTTAACGTCCCAAGGCCTGAGCACAGACGCGCTGAATCTTCAGTGGCTTTTGCATTGTGTTGCGCGGGAAACTGCTGCCCGCCAGCAGCAGTGGATTGATCCCAGCCTAGCGGCAGCAGGGCGGGCCGATGTAATCACGATTCATGCCACCTTTTACGCAGCAATTGCTTTCGTTCGCAGCGCCGATGATGCCGATCCGATCGTTGTCCACGGTCAATGGGATGGGACACTGCTGCCCCATCCGCGCGGCCAGCAAGGCTTTGGCTACGACCCGGTGTTTTTTGATTTGCAGTTAAATCTGTCAGCCGCGGAAATGACAATCGAGCAGAAACGACAGGTCAGCCATCGAGGCCGGGCACTGGGCGCATTACTTCAGCGCCTGGCGTTTTGAGGTGCAGTCCACCGACATTAAAGGCATGAGCGCAGAGATTCAGTTTCAGGCCCTGCCGGAGCTTTCGCTGTATGTTCACCTTCCGTGGTGCATTCGCAAATGCCCCTACTGCGATTTCAATTCACATGAGCGGACACAGCCGATTGCTGAGACCGCCTATATCGATGCATTGATCAATGATTTGGAGCAGAGCCTGCCACTGGTCTGGGGCCGGCCTGTGATCAGTGTGTTTATTGGCGGCGGCACGCCCAGCCTTTTTGCTCCGCAGGCGATTGCGCGGATGCTCTCGGAGATTCGCGCGCGACTGCCCCTGGTGCCCGATGCGGAGATCACCATGGAGGCTAACCCCGGCACGTTTGAATTGGACCGTTTTGTGGGCTATCGGGAGGCGGGGGTCAATCGACTCTCCCTTGGGGTGCAATCTTTTTCCGATGCCATGCTTGGTCGGCTTGGTCGAGTCCACAACGCGGATCAGGCAGGCCTTGCCCTTGGGTCGGCCTTGAAAATCTTTGATCGGGTCAATGCCGACCTGATGTTCGGGCTGCCTGGTCAGCGCTTAAGCGACCTTGAGCAAGAACTTGATCGGCTGCTCAGCTTCCCGCTGGCCCATGTGTCACTCTATCAACTGACGCTAGAGCCCAATACGCTGTTTGCTGCGCGGCCGCCTCAGGGCCTGCCGAATGATGACTGCCTGGCGGAGATGCAGACGCTGGTTACCGAGCGGCTTGCCCAAAGCGGCCTGAAGCGCTATGAAGTCTCAGCCTATGCGGCGGCAGGCCAGCAGTGTCAGCACAACCTGAATTATTGGACCTTCGGGGACTATCTCGGAATTGGGGCGGGTGCACACGGAAAAATATCGCTGGCCCAGCGTATTTTTCGAACGGTCAAGACCCGAAATCCCGACGCCTATTTGAGTGCAAAGGGCGCCGCTTTCAAGGAGTCTGAAGTCGGTGTTCATGACCTAGGATTTGAGTTCATGCTCAATGCGCTTCGGCTTGTGGAGGGGGTGCCTATTGGTCGCTGGGCGCAGACGGCGGGCATGGCCATCGGGGCGCACCCGTTTTTGTTGGAGCGGCTGGGGAGTGCCCAGTCCAAGGGCCTGATGGTCAGGCGGCCCGACCGTTTTCAGGCCACTGCCCGAGGACTTGAATTGCTCAACGATCTTCAGGCCATCTTTCTGCCCTGAATTTGGCTATGCTTTGTTTTGGTGCACTCAATTTGTCGTTCAGACTGATAGCACTATAATGGTGCAATTGGCGCACCAAAACAGAATTTCTTTCTAAATAATTTCTCTAAGTTCTTTATAAGTCATTGATTTTTCGTGATTTACGAACGGGCACGCTTTTCGCTCCTTGTCTCACGAAAATGGGTCGTTTTATCGTTTTGGAACGTTTTTACATAAGGAGATGTTGATATGCCCACCCCTCAAGAAGTCATGAAAATGGTTTCCGACAACGAGGTGAAATTCGTTGATTTCCGCTTCACCGACACCC
>JAGWXV010000017.1 GCA_018969705.1 Betaproteobacteria bacterium | reverse complement strand
CCGGCAATGATCTGGGCAATCTGCATCACTTGCTCCTGATAGACAATCACGCCGTACGTCGGCGATAGGCAGTCCTTCAGCGAGTCGTGAAAGTATTCGATCTGCTGCTCGCCACGCTTGCGTTTAATGAAGTCATCTACCATTCCGGAATTCAATGGACCAGGCCGATATAACGCAAGCACAGCAATAATGTCCTCAAAGCGGTCGGGCTGCAGCTTAGCCAAGAGCTTTTTCATTCCATCGGATTCGACCTGGAAGATGGCAGTTGTATTGGCATCACGCAGTACCTGATAGGCGACAGGATCACTAAATCCATCCAACTCCCTGAGCGTCAGGTTTCGGTCGGGATACAGCCGATTAATGTAATCGACTGCCATCTGGATGATGGTTAAGTTTCTTAGGCCAAGAAAGTCAAATTTCACCAAACCAGCGGCTTCGACATCGTCTTTGTCATACATTGAAACAATGCCGTCGCTACCGTCTGAGCCGGGTGCCTGATACAGCGGGCAAAAGTCGGTCAAGCGTCCTGGGGCGATTAAGACGCCTCCTGCATGCATGCCCACATTGCGTGTTAGATCTTCGAGTGGCCTGGCCAGGGCAAGGAGTTCACGGACTTCATCCTCCTTTTCGGCGCGCTCTGCAAGTATGGGCTCTTCTTTTTTTGCCTCTTCGAGCGAAAGTGGTTTGTTCTGAACCACAGGAATAAGCTTCGAGAGCTGATCGCAGAAGTTGTAGGGCAGGTTCAAGACCCGGCCGGCATCCCGAATCACGGCTTTAGAGGCCATGGTGCCAAAAGTCACAATCTGGCTGACCGCATCCTTACCGTATTTACTGCGTACATAGTCGATGACCTTGTAGCGATTGTCTTGACAAAAATCGATATCAAAATCTGGCATCGAGACCCGTTCGGGATTTAAGAATCGCTCAAAAAGAAGCGCATAAGGAATAGGATCGAGATCGGTAATGCCCAGGCTATAGGCCACAAGAGACCCCGCACCAGAGCCGCGGCCAGGACCTACTGGAACACCGTTTCTTTTTGCCCAGTTAATAAAATCCGCGACGATTAAAAAATAGCCCGGGAATCCCATATCGATAATGGTTTTAATCTCCATTTCGAGCCGCTCTTGATACGAGGGGGTATGCCGGTCACGAATCTCTGGGTTTACAAACCGTTCGATAAGACGCTGTGCGAGACCCTCGCGGGCGCTGATTCGGAGAAAGTCCTCGAGGCTTTCGCCGTTCGGCGTTGGGAAATTTGGGAGTTTTGGCTGTCCGAGTTGCAGCGTGACTGAGCATCGCCGGGCAATTTCAACTGAGTTAGCAAGGGCCTGCGGGAGATCGCAGAACTTCTCCGACATTTCGGCCTGTGTGGTCATATATTGTGTCGCGGTAAAGCGCCTCTGCCTGCGGCCACTGGCCAGCGTTTCCCCTTCGGCGATACAGACCCGTGCCTCATGTGAACGAAAATCCCCGGGCTCTAGGAACTGAACAGGATGAGTCGCAACGATTGGCACTTGTTGTCGGAGCCCAAGAGCCAATGCAGCACGAATGTAAGGCTCCTCTCCCGGCTGACCTGTTCGCTGAATCTCAATGTAGAAACGATCGCCAAATGCCGCGAGGTATCTCAGCAGGACTGTATCAGCGGGCCCATCGGGCTGAGTTGGGGCGCTGGATTTCGACAGCGCATCGGCAATCTCTCCCGATAAGCCTCCCGACAGTGCAATGAGCCCCTGCGCAAGCGACCCCTGGCCATTAGCGCCGGGCTCGCAAAACCATTCGGTTTTAATTTCGCCCCGATCGCGATAAGAATTTTTCAGCCATGCGCGAGTAAGTAACTCGCAGAGATTTTTATAGCCTTGCTCATTTTGTACCAAGAGTAACAATCGAAACGGTCGGTCCCGGTCGCTCGGGTTTGTAATCCAGACGTCAGCACCCAAGATGGGTTTTACGCCCGCAGCGCGGGCTGCTTTATAAAACTTGATGTAAGCGAAAGTGTTGCCCAGATCGGTGATCGCGAGCGCGGGTTGATGGTCGTGGGCAGCCTTTTGAACAGCCGTCTCGAGCCGCACAATACTGTCCACGATCGAGTATTCCGAGTGGATTCTTAAGTGAACGAATTGGGGGGCCTTCATCACCACGATTTTCGCATTTCCAGCGGACGCAGCCCTAAAGCGTCGCGCTTTGGTGCCGAGGGAGGGACTCGAACCCTCACGCCATCACTGGCACCGGATTTTGAGTCCGGCGCGTCTACCAGTTCCACCACCCCGGCGGGCAGAAAAGCGCCTTAGTATACCGGCGATGGAGCTTCGTCGTATTCATCTCATGCGCGATCAATCGCCTGTCTTTGTGGACCTCTCGCTGTCCCTGGATGGGCAACGCATTGGGCTGATTGGCGCTAACGGCTCCGGGAAAAGCTCGTTGCTCCGCCTGATGAAAGGCCTGCTCACTCCCGATTCTGGGGAGGTCCGCGGATCTGGCTCGGTTGGGATCGTCTTTCAGAATCCGGAGCATCAGTTGTTGTTTCCCACCGTAATGGAGGAGCTTTGTTTTGGATTACGTGAGCGGGGCTACAACGAGCTAGATGCTCGGACCCGCGCTTTGTCGGTACTGCGTGATTTTGATGCGCTGGAAATGGAATCAAAAACGGTTCATGAACTCAGTGATGGACAGAAGCAGCTCATTTGTATTTTTGAAGTCTTGGTAGATGGTGCAGACACCGTACTTTTCGACGAGCCCTGCGCGAGTCTGGACTATGCCAATCGCAAAAAGGTGATGCGGATTATTGAATCCCTACCCCAGCAAGTCATTATGGCCACCCATGATCTCGAGCTGTTGCTGACTTTTCCTCGGGTCGTCTGGCTCGACCAAGGCCGGGTTCGTGCTGATGGCCCAGCCCTGGACGTGCTGACCGCCTATCGTGAGAGCGTTGATCAGGCATGATTTCCCTCTATCTTTCAGGCGACACTTGGCTGCATCGCATTCCTGCGGCAGTAAAGCTTGTGGCGCTTGCCCTGGCCTCTCTGTCTCTGCTGTTTGTGCAGCAATGGATATACCTCTTGCCGCTACTGCCGCTTTTGGTGTTGGCCTATAGCGCAATGGGGAAACCGGGAAGGCAACGTTTGTTTGGCCTGCGGGCCTTGTTGGCGTTGATCCTTGGGCTGGGTATTTTTCAGGGGCTGTTGATGGACTGGGATCGGGCGGCGGGCGCGGTCGTAAAAATGGTGGTGATGGTGATGTTTGCTGACTTGATCACCATGACGACACCGATGCAGCGTATGGTCGATGTTTTGAATCTGCTCTTAATCCCCCTCGGCCGCCTTGGAAATTTTCGCCGTCAGCTTGCCCTTATGGTGGCCCTGATGATTCGTTTCATTCCCCTGTTTGCTCAGCAGTGGCAGGCTCAGCATCTTGCCCTCCGCGCCAGGACCATTAGCCGGCCAAAGCCTTACTTATTGGCAGCTTTTATATCTCAGGCGCTGCGCAGGACTGATCAGATTGCGGAGTCGATCGACGCACGAGGGGCCGAAAGACATTAGTGGTCGTACAAGCGCCTGGCTATGGCCCGGCCCTCGTCTACACTCTGCCTATGCTAAACACTCGAGATCTTGTTCGTATCGCGCTTTTTGCTGCATTAATTGCGGTAATGGGGCTCATTCCGAAGTTTGATCTTCCGTTTACTGCGGGCGTGCCCATCACTGCGCAGACCCTAGGGGTCATGCTGGCGGGCTTACTGCTCGGATCCCGGCAGGGTGCCCTCGCGGTAGTGTTGTTTTTGTTTGTCGTCGCCATGGGGGCGCCGGTGCTTTCAGGCGGCCGTGGCGGCCTCGGCGTTTTTTTTGGGCCCACCATCGGATTTCTGTTGGGTTGGATCGCAGGCGCATGGGCCTGTGGCGCGGCCTATGAGCGGCTTATTTCCTGGCTGCCATCACGGCGTTTCCTGGCTGCCTTGATTGCCTGCTGGGTGGGTGGCATTTTGGTGATCTATGCGATTGGCGTTCCGGGTATTGCGCTGCGAACGGAACTCACGATCTCAAAAGCTTTTTTCGCAACTATGGTTTTTTTGCCGGGCGATATTTTGAAATCATTAGCTGCCGCCTGGCTTGTGACTCGATTGCGGGGCGGCCGTTGAGCTCGGCATCAGTACGCAACTGGCGGCTGTCCGATTTTGATTATGAACTGCCGGCAGATCTTATTGCGCAGCAGCCCGCACAGCAGCGCTCTGGCAGTCGTCTTTTGGCAGTCGCCGATCCGTTCAGGGATCTGCACTTTTCAGATCTTGTGGACTTGCTGGATCCCGGCGATGTGCTGGTCTTTAATAATTCAAAGGTGATTCCGGCGCGGCTATTTGGTAGTAAGCCAACCGGCGGAAAAGTGGAGATCTTGGTTGAGCGGATTCTTGAGAATCAACAGGCGGTCGCTTTGCTTCGCTCGAGCAAAAAAATCCCCGATGGAAGCTCGTTTGACCTTGAGGGCAACAGCCGATCTACGGTAGTCGTCTTGGGCCGATATGGCCAGAGCCAGGATCGTTTTCTGCTGCAGTTTAATCATTCCATCTTGGAGTTGTTGGAGCGTCTTGGCGAGATTCCGCTGCCGCCTTATATCTCCCACCGCCCCAATGCCTTTGATGCCCAGCGCTATCAGACCGTCTATGCTCAAATACCCGGCTCGATAGCCGCACCCACAGCAGGACTGCATTTTGATACGCCAATCCTCAAGGCACTGGAGCACAAAGGAATACTGCATGCCACATTAACGCTGCATGTCGGAACTGGAACTTTCGCGCCGGTTCGCGTTGATGATATCGACAAGCATCAGATGCACAGTGAGTGGTGCGAAATCTCTGCGGAAACTGCGGCGATTGTTAACGCGGCAAAGAAAAGGGGTTCCCGGGTAGTTGCAGTCGGGACAACGAGTCTGCGCACCCTAGAGTCTGGTGCTTTGAAACGCGAATCTTTGGCTGAGCATCAATGGGTACGAAGCGGCTGCTGGGAGACCAATCTTTTTATTCGGCCGGGGTACTCGTTTGAGGTGGTGGATGGTTTACTGACCAATTTTCACTTGCCGAAGTCCACTCTTTTAATGCTTGTTGCGGCTTTTATCGGTTATGACAAGATGCGGTCTGCCTATCAGCATGCAATCAATCAGCGCTACCGGTTTTTCAGTTATGGCGACGCAATGTTTTGCCCTCGACATCTATGAAATTTGAGCTTTTACATTCTGATGGTGCCGCCCGCCGAGGCCGATTAACGCTAAACCACGGTATCGTGGAAACACCGATCTTTATGCCCGTCGGCACTTATGGTGCGGTGAAGGCTGTTTCGCCCGCAAATCTTGGCACGATTGAAGCGCAAATTATTTTGGGCAATACCTTTCATCTGTGGCTGAGGCCCGGCTTAGAAGTGATGGCAAAGCATGGTGGCCTGCATCAGTTTATGAATTGGTCTAAACCTATTCTGACCGACTCGGGCGGATTTCAGGTTTGGAGTCTTGGAGACTTACGAAAAATCTCGGAAGAAGGTGTGGCCTTTCAGTCGCCCGTTAACGGCGACAGGTTGTTCCTTACTCCCGAGGAATCTATGCGAATTCAAACGACTCTTAACTCTGACATCGTTATGGTGTTTGATGAGTGCACACCGTTTCCTGCAACATTTGATGAGACTGCGGACTCAATGCGTTTATCGCTGCGCTGGGCAAAGCGCTCCCATCGGGCATTTCATGAAGTCGGCAATTCCAATGCGCTGTTTGGCATCGTACAAGGCGGCATGGTCGAGGCGCTGCGTGCGGAGTCAGCAGCGGGCCTTCTGGACATTGGCTTTCATGGCTACGCGATCGGAGGGCTCTCGGTCGGCGAACCGAAAGAGGACATGATTCGGATTCTCGACAAAACCACGCCGTTGTTGCCGAAAGAAAAGCCGCGCTACCTGATGGGTGTGGGTACGCCAGAGGATTTGGTCGATGGCGTTGCCCGGGGAGTGGATATGTTCGACTGCGTAATGCCCACGCGTAATGCGCGCAATGGCTGGCTTTTTACGCGTTTTGGCGACTTGAAGATTCGCAATTCTCGCTATCGGGATGATTTGGCACCGATTGATGCCTCCTGCCACTGTCCGGTCTGCAATCCAGAGGGCCACGGCGATCATCGGTCCCCCTTTTCTCGCAGCTACCTTTATCACCTGCAAAAAGTCCAAGAAATTCTTGGTGCCCACCTGGCCACGGTGCATAACCTTTACTTCTATTTGGATCTGATGCGCCAGATGCGTGAGGCGATCTCGGCAGGCCAATTTGAGGCCTGGCGCAAGGGATTTCACCAAGATCGTGCCCGGGGCACCTAGCGCCTGTGAGCACAGGCGCCGCCGGTATACTTGTGGCCTTTTCTAAAGGAGTAGTTCCGTGCTGATTTCTCCCGCGTTTGCGCAGGCTGCCGGCGGTTCGCCCGAGTCCTCGCTAATGAGCTTTATTCCGCTCATCCTGATGTTTGTTGTGCTGTACTTTTTGATGATCCGGCCACAGATGAAGCGCGCCAAAGAGCATAAGTCAATGCTTGCTGCGTTGAGCAAAGGCGATGAGGTGGTCACTGCTGGTGGCGTCGTTGGCAAAATCACCGAAATCGATGATGCGTATGTGACCCTCAATGTTGGCAGCGATACCCCAGTCAACATCCACCTGCAAAAGCAGGCGATTCAGACTTTACTGCCCAAAGGCACCATCAAGAGCATTTGAGCAGTGAACAAGCTTCCGATCTGGCGCGCCATCGTGATGGTGGTGGCGCTATCTTTTGGCCTGCTGTACACCTTGCCGAATTTTTTTGGCGAGGCGCCCGCTGTTCAAGTCTCTAGCGCTAAATCCACTGTGAAAGTGGATCAAGAGATTGCTGAGCGCGTGAACCGAAGCCTGCAAGTGGCCGGTATCACTGCAGAGTCTGCCTCACTAGAGGGCGCAAGTGTTCGTGTACGACTGCCCGACACGGATACCCAGCTCAAGGCGAAAGATGCGATCGATAAAGCGCTCAACACAGATCCCAAGGATCCGCGGTTTGTCGTTGCCTTAAATCTGGTTTCAAGCTCGCCAGGCTGGCTTTCCACCATGCGGGCCCTGCCGATGTATCTGGGCCTAGATCTTCGTGGCGGCGTACATTTTCTTTTGCAAGTCGACATGCCAGCAGCGCTTTCAAAACGCATGGATGTCCTAGCGACCGATAGCCGCACGCTGTTACGCGACAAAAACCTGCGGCACAGCGGCATCAGCCGAACCGCACAGGGCCTAGAAATCCGATTTCGTGAGGCCGAAACTCGGCAGAAGTCTCGCGAATTGCTGAATATCCAGATCCCAGATCTCAACTGGGTCGAGGTCTCTGTGGGTGGGGAGCTGGCGCTGATTGGCACCATGCGGCCAGAGACCGAGAAGCGTGTACGCGACTACGCGTTAAAGCAAAACATCACCACACTGTCGAATCGTGTGAATGAACTCGGTGTGGCCGAGCCCGTCATCCAGCAGCAGGGGCCTGAGCGCATTGTGGTTCAACTGCCTGGCGTTCAAGATACCGCCAAAGCAAAAGATATTCTCGGCCGTACTGCAACATTAGAAATCCGAATGGTTGAAGACAGTCTTGAGGCGCTCAATGCCCTGGCAACTGGCCGCACACCGGCTGGCCTTGAGGTATTCACCGAGCGCGGGGGCGGACCGATTTTGTTAAGGCGTGAAGTGATCCTTACCGGTGAGAGCCTCACAGACGCCCAGGCTGGCTTTGATTCACAGAACCCGGGAGAGCCCGCCGTTCATCTGACCTTGGACTCCAAGGGTGCACGGGTTTTTCGTGATGTCACACGCGAGAGCATCGGCCGACGGATGGCGATTCTGTTGGTTGAAAAGGGTAAGGGTGAGGTGGTCACAGCGCCCGTGATCCGAAGCGAAATTCCTGGTGGCAGGGTTCAGATCTCAGGTCGCATGACCACCACCGAGGCCGCCGATGTCGCCCTGCTGCTACGTGCGGGATCGCTGGCGGCCCCAATGGAGATTATTGAAGAGCGCACCATCGGCCCAAGCCTTGGGGCAGACAACATTAAAAAAGGTTTTAACTCGACGCTCTACGGATTTATTGCAGTTGGCATCTTCATGATGGGCTACTACCTGCTGTTTGGCGCCTTCTCGGTTGCTGCGCTATCGGTCAATCTACTGCTCTTATTTGCGATTTTGTCGCTGCTGCAGGCCACACTCACACTGCCTGGAATTGCGGCGATCGCACTCACGCTTGGCATGGCGGTGGATGCCAACGTACTGATCAATGAACGGGTTCGCGAAGAGCTGCGCAATGGATTAAGCCCCCAGGCGGCAATTCAGCAGGGCTATGACCGCGCCTGGGCAACAATTCTGGATTCGAATGTCACAACGCTTATTGCCGGGGTTGCCCTTTTAGTCTTTGGCTCTGGGCCGGTGCGGGGCTTTGCCGTGGTCCACTGCCTGGGCATTATGACTTCGATTTTTTCCGCGGTGTTTTTCTCGCGTGGGCTGGTGAATCTCTGGTACGGCGGCAAGAAAAAGCTGGCCAAGCTTTCAATCGGCTAGAGGGATAAGCAGATGGAATTTTTCCGCATCAAAAAAGACATCCCCTTCATGCGGCATGCGCTGATCTTTAATTTGATCTCCGTGGCCACATTTATTGCTGCAATTGCCTTTATCGCGATTCGCGGTTTGCATTTTTCAATTGAATTCACCGGTGGCACGGTAATGGAGGTCTCCTACCCCCAGGCCGCACCTCTAGCTCAGGTCCGAAAGGTTGTGGAGGACCTAGGCTATGCCGATGCACAAGTTCAGAATTTTGGTACCTCTCGTGATCTCTTGATTCGGCTGCCGCTTCGGGCTGAGCAGGCGGGCGCCGATGAGAAGGCGGCGGCGAAGGCCACCAGTGAGCAAAGCGAAAAGGTGATGGCAGCCTTGAAGGCCGCAACGCCAAATGTTGAGCTGCGCCGTGTTGAGTTTGTGGGCCCCCAGGTGGGCGAGGAGCTCGCCACCGATGGCGCGCTGGCACTTCTTTTTGTGGTGATTGGCATCATGATTCACCTGGCCATTCGCTTTGAGTGGAAATTTGCGGTGGCGGCAATCATCGCTAACTTGCACGATGTGGTGATTATTGTTGGATTTTTTGCCGCCTTTCAGTGGGAGTTTTCGCTCTCGGTCTTGGCGGCCATTCTGGCGGTGCTGGGCTATTCGGTGAACGAGTCTGTAGTGGTCGCCGATCGAATTCGCGAAAACTTCCGCAAAATGCGCAAAGCCACAGTGACCGAAGTCATTGATAACGCCATTACTGCCACCATGAGCCGAACCATCATCACCCACGGCACGACCGAGGCGATGGTGCTGGCCATGCTGATCTTCGGTGGGCCGGTGCTGTTTTACTTTGCCTTGGCGCTCACCATCGGCATCGTGTTTGGCATTTACTCTTCCGTGCTGGTCATGGCGCCGATCACCATGTGGCTAGGCATTAAGCGCGAAGATCTTGTTAAGCCCGTCAAGAAAAAAGATGACGGACCCGAGGTCTATACGCCCTAGACTACGGGGTTTTCGATGGCGCCTATGCCATCGATCTCGACTCGAACACGATCCCCTGGCTGTAAGTATTTCGGTGGCTTAAAGCCGATCCCCACCCCAACCGGAGTGCCGGTTGCAATGATGTCGCCGGGATAAAGCGTAATGCCGGCAGAGACGGTTGCGATCAGCTTTGGGATTTTAAAAATCAGGTCAGTCGTGGAAGCGTTTTGTCGGCGCTCACCATTTACAAAACAACGCACCTGGGTGTTTTCTCCATTGCACGCGTCTTGCGTGACTGCCCACGGCCCCATAGGACAAAAGGTATCGAAGCTTTTGCCCATAAACCACTGCTTGTGCCGATTCTGCCAATCCCTTGCTGTGACATCGTTGACGATGGTGTAACCCCAGACATACGACATTGCCTCGGACTCGGAAATGCCCTTGCCCTGTTTGCCAATAATGACCGCCAGTTCCGCCTCGTAGTCGATCGCCTCTGACACACCCCGTGGGATCACGATTGCATCGCCATTGGCAATCACGCTCTCGGGCACTTTGGTAAAAAAAATCGGATCCGTGGGAATGTCATCTCCAGGCTTGGCGCTACTGTCAAAGCCGCTTTGCGCGAATTCCTTGGCATGGTCAAAGTAATTTTTGCCTACGCAGAGAATATTTCTGGCTGGCCGTGGAAACGGCGCCAGCAGCCTGATGCTGGAGAGTGCATACACCTTGCCCGGCGGGGGAAGCGTCTGGCCGGCCGCCTGGGCCTGCACCACGGCGGCGACACCGGAAGTTGCCTGGGATGGACTAAACCCCAGGGCCTGAATGCTTTGTTCGTCTTCCGAAACAATGCCGACTAAAATCTCGGATGATGACCTGCTGGCTTTAAATGCGGAGAATTTCATTGCGGGCTCTGATCAACAAGATGAGTCGCGATTCTAAGCCAACCATGCATGCGGTTTGGTTATTCCAATCAGGAGATCTTTATGTTGCTGCCACATTCGCTAAAACAATTCACCCATTTATTTTGTGCCGCAGCCCTTGGCGTGTTTGGGCTTGCAGGGGCATGGGCGCAGGAAGTGTTTCCCTCCCGGCCGATCACGATGGTGGTGCCCTTTCCGCCGGGCGGAGTGGCGGACACTGTGGGCCGACCCATGGCGGAGGCGATGGGCCGCATCCTGAAACAAAGCGTTGTGGTTGAGAATCGTGCTGGCGCAGGCGGCGGAATCGGTTTTGCGCACGTGGCCAAGGCAAGGCCGGATGGGTACACCATTCTGATGGCGCTCTCCTCGGTCTCGGTGATTCCCGAGGCCGATAGGATTCTTGGCAAAGCACCGAGCTATGAACTCAATCAGCTCAAGCCGATTGCACGAATTACTGCAGACCCTACTGTGCTGGTGGTGCGGTCCGAGACGCCCTGGAAGACTTATAAAGATTTCGTTGCCGATATGCGTAAGAGCCCAGCGAAATTTAACTATGGCTCATCCGGTAACTACGGCACCATGCATGTGCCGATGGAGCAGCTAAAGGCCGCTGAGAAATTTTCGATTACGCATATTCCCTACACCGGTGCTGGCCCCGCAGTCATTGGCCTTTTGGGCGGTCAGGTGGATGCCTTAGCGACCGGCCCCGCCTCGATTGTGAATCACATCAAATCCGGAAAAGTCCGGGCATTGGCCCACTGGGGCGAGGGCCGGCTTGCGGCACTGCCTGATGTGCCGAGCTTTAAAGAGCTCGGGATTCCCGCCGAATTTGCTCAGTGGTCGGGAATCTTTGTGCCTGCGAATACGCCCGATGATGTTGTCGCCAGGCTGCGTGATGCTGCCCGGCAGGCCGCTAATGATGAGAAAGTCCGCCAGATCATCAGCAATAGCGGCAGCCCCATTCAGTTCTTGGATGCTGCGGATTTCGGCCGCTACGTTGATACCGATGCCAAAAAGCTTGCCGAAGTCGTAAAGCGTATCGGCAAAGTCCAGTAGGGCTTTAGCGGGCCCTGAGACAGGACTACGGGGCCCCTGAAATTAGTTGTCCCTATTTATGAGCCAGCTCTTGCCGGGCAAGCTTCTCGGCCAGCCCCGTGTATGTCGCCGGGGTCAGCGCCAAAAGGCGGCCCTTATCTGGCTCAGGAAGGGCCAGTGAGCCGATAAATTGCCTCATGGAGGCCTCGGTCATACCGTGGCCACGGGTGAGCGCCTTGAGCTGCTCATAGGGCTGCTCAAGGCCATGGCGGCGCATCACTGTCTGGATAGGCTCAGCCAAGACCTCCCAGGCCGAATCCAGATCGGCGGCAAGCCGAGCCTGGTTGATCTCAAGCTTGCCCAGGCCCTTCAGCGCTGAGTCATAGGCAAGCAGGCTGTGGCCCAGGGCCACCCCAAGGTTTCGAAGCACGGTGGAGTCGGTCAGGTCCCGCTGAAACCGGGATACGGGAAGCTTGTCGCTGAGATGGCCAAGCAGGGCATTCGCAAGCCCAAGATTGCCCTCAGCGTTTTCAAAGTCAATCGGGTTGACCTTGTGCGGCATGGTGGATGAGCCCACCTCGCCTGCCTTGAGCCTTTGGCTGAAGTAACCGAAAGCAATATAGCCCCAGAGGTCACGCGAGAGGTCCAGCACGATGGTGTTAAAGCGCGCGATCGCATCCAGGTACTGGGCGATCCAATCGTGGGGCTCAATCTGAATGGTGTGACTTGCAAACTCCAGGCCCAGGCCCTCGATCACTTGCTGAGAAAAAGCTGGCCAGTCGACTTCCGGGGCCGCTGCGATGTGGGCGTTGTAATTGCCCACTGCCCCATTCATTTTTGCGCGCGGTTTGATTAAAGAAAACGCATCTCTGGCCAGGCGCAGCCGCTGACGGACATTGGCAAGTTCTTTTCCTAAGGTCGTGGGTGATGCCGTCTGGCCATGGGTTCGCGACAGCATCGGAATCCCGGCACTTTCGTGGATCAATGCCGCGAGCCGATCGATTAAGGCCTGCATTGCGGGCATCAAACACGCACTGCGCGCATCGCGCAGCATCAGTGCATGAGAAGTGTTGTTGATGTCTTCTGAAGTGCAGGCAAAGTGAATGAATTCAGTGGCTCTTGCCAGCTCGGGCAAATCAGCCTGCGCAGCAACCTTTTCTTTTAGCCAGTATTCCACCGCTTTGACGTCATGGTTGGTGGTGGCCTCGATTGCCTTGATGCGCTGGGCGTCCGCTTCGGAAAAATCAGCCAACCACCGCGAAATCGCAGCACGGGCGTTTGCACTAAATTTGGGCAGCTCTGACAGACCAAGCTCTGATAAGCCTAGCCACCACGTAATCTCCACCTGGACCCGATGTCGCATAAAGCCGTACTCAGAGAGCAAGGGCCGCAGGGCATCGACCTTGCTGCAGTAGCGGCCATCTAGCGGGGAAAGTGCCGTTAGAGCTTTCACGCCAGTCATTCTATACTTCGAGGCCGAATTCGGAAGAGATCTGAACAATGAAACTCATCGGCAACCACACCAGCCCCTATGTCCGCAAGGTCCGCATTGTCCTGTCTGAGAAGAAAACGGAATGCGAATTTGTGATCAATGATGTCTGGTCGGCCAGTACCGATATTGAGCACTCCAATCCATTGGGCAAGATCCCGGTGCTGGTGCTCGATGACAACACCTGCATTTACGATTCTCGCGTGATTGTGGAATTTCTGGATTCTCGGGCGCCGATTCAGCGACTCATCCCAGAGGGCGGGCGTGAGCGCATTGAAGTGAAGGTCTGGGAGGCCCTGGCCGATGGCCTGCAAGATGCGGCGATCGCCATGCTCTTAGAGGGCCGCCGGCCCGAGGGTGAAAAATCACCCAGCTGGATTCATCGCCAGGCCCGCAAGGTCGATGCCGCGCTGGCCTCAATGTCGCGCAGCCTTGGAAAAAATGCCTGGTGCTATGGCAGAAATTTTTCTCTGGCCGATGTCGCTGTAGGCTCAGCACTCGGCTATCTCGCGTTTCGATTCCCCGAAAATCACTGGCAGAAGACTTATCCGAATCTGCGAAGCCTCTACGAAAAGCTGATGCAGCGGGACTCCTTTAAATCGACTTTGCCGCAATAATCCCGCCGCCCAAGCAAATCGGTCCGTCGTAGAGCACGGCGGACTGGCCCGGGGTTACTGCCCACTGCGGTGACTCAAAAATAAGATCAAAACGATCGGCCTTCGGCTGAATCCGACAGGCGCCATCCTGCTGGCGATAGCGGGTTTTAGCAGAAAGCGTCGCATCTGCCGGTGGCGGGCTGCCCGAAATCCAACTCGCATCCATGGCATGGACCTGGCGGGAGAGCAGGGCCGGATGGTCATGGCCCTGATCCACGATGAGGGTGTTGTGCGTTAAGTCTTTTTCCAGCACATACCAGGCGCTGCCATCGCCTGCCCGATCACCGCCCAAGCCAAGGCCTTTACGCTGGCCGAGGGTATAAAAGGCCAACCCCGAATGCTGCCCCAGCAGCCGGCCAGCCGGTGTCTTGATCGGGCCGGGTGTACTGGGCAGATAGCGATTTAAGAATTCCCGAAATGGCCGCTCGCCGATAAAACAAATACCAGTGGAGTCACGTTTTGCCGCATTGGGCAGGCCAATTTTTTGGGCAAGCAATCGGACCTCGGATTTCTGAAGGTCTCCGATCGGAAAAATGGTCCTCGCAAGCTGTGATTGGTTGAGTCTGTGTAAGAAATATGTCTGATCCTTGCCGACATCAGCGGCACGTATGAGTTGGATGCCGCCTGCGCTATCGCGCTGTAACTGCGCGTAGTGGCCCGTGGCGATGCATTCGGCGCCCTGTGCGATCGCAAAGTCTAAAAATGCTTTGAACTTGATCTCTGCGTTGCATAACACATCGGGATTGGGCGTGCGGCCCGCCTGATATTCACGCAGAAAGTCAGCAAACACCCGATCTTTGTATTCCGCAGCAAAATTCACTGCCTGTAATTCGATCCCAATCACATCGGCGGCGGCCGCTGCATCCAAGAAGTCCTGACGGGTTGAGCAATAGGTGTCGTCGTCATCCTCTTCCCAGTTTTTCATGAACATGCCGATGACGGTCAGGCCTGCCTGCTTGAGACGCCATGCGGTCACCGCGGAGTCCACGCCGCCGGAGAGCCCCACAACGACTGTTTTTCGTCCCGCGAGGGCCGATTTCCAATCGAGAACAGGGTGAATTGAACTTGATGCATTCATGGCCGCCGATTCTAGCTTTCGCACTGCAAAAATAGCGGCTCTCGGGTAGCATCTGCGCCCATGTTTGGAAAAAAATTCAACCTCGACCTTGAGGCGCTGATTTCTCAGGTCGTTAATGGCCATGGATATCTTCACTATGGCTACTGGGAGTCGGGCCATCAGGGCGAATTCACCTTGGCGCGCGTAGGGCTGGCGCAGCAGCACTACTTTGACAAGATGGTGAGCGTTTTTCCGCCCGGCGTGCAATCGATTCTTGATGTGGGCAGTGGCACGGGCAGCAATGCCCTTGCCCTTGTGAATCGGGGCTATCAGGTGGACTGTGTCTGCCCCAGCAGTAATCTGAATCAGATCGCACGGGCTAAATTGCCGCCCGCCTGCCAAATCCACGAAACACGCTTTGAGGACTACCGTGAGTCCGCCCGATACGATTTGCTACTTTTTTCAGAAAGCTTTCACTATCTCGACACCCGGGCTGCGCTAAAGCAGATCGACCAAATTGCAAAAAAGGGCGTGGTGATTTTTGACTACTTCATTCGTGAAGGCTCTTCGGAAAGAAAATTTATCCGCCACCAGGCCTTTAAGGATGCGATTGCTCAGGAGCTGGGTGATCGATTCGTTATTTCTGAGGACCTTGACCTCACCGATAAGATCTCCCCGACCTTCGAAGTCCTTGATCAAATCAAGAATCGATTTTTGAAGCCTTTTGTGGCTCAAAGCCTAGAGGATTTACTCAGGGAACACCGGCTGACCAACCTGCTGGTGCGGCTGCTGTTTAAAAAGCCCTTGCAAAAGCTTTTTCGAAAAAGTGATCGCTACACCTCGTTTGTACAGAACTATGAATACCGGCTGATCCGACTCGATCGGGTTGCGGGGGCCCCAGCCTGAGGGGACGCCTCATCAGGGCCCGCGGGTCGGTCGGGTAGGATTGCGTCAAATAGACGGTTTTTACGGAGAAATTCGAATGCAGCTCGGTATTCCTAAAGAGTCGATCCCAGGCGAGACCCGGGTAGCGGCCACACCCGAGACAGTAAAGAAGTATGTGGCCCAGGGCCATCAGGTCACCGTGGCTCGAGATGCCGGACTCTCGGCCAACTACCCCAATGAGGCCTATTCGGCAGTAGGCGCCACGATTGGCGATCAGTCGCAGGCCTTGGGAGCTGAGCTCGTGCTGAAGGTCCGCCCGCCATCAGAGGAAGAGGCCCGCCAGATGAAGCGTGGCGGTGTATTGATTGGTATGCTCAATCCCTTTGATCGGACTGGCCTTGATCGGTTTGCCGCTGCAGGCCTGACGGCCTTTGCAATGGAGGCCGCCCCCAGAACCACAAGGGCGCAAAGCCTGGATGTGCTCTCCTCGCAGGCCAATCTCGCGGGTTACAAGGCCGTCATGCTGGCCGCAGATGCCTATCCCAGAATTTTTCCGATGCTCATGACCGCTGCGGGCACGGTGAAGGCGGCCCGCGTGGTCATTCTCGGCGCGGGCGTGGCAGGCCTTCAGGCCATTGCGACTGCCAAACGCCTGGGTGCCGTTGTCGAGGCCTCTGATGTGCGCCCCGCGGTGAAAGAACAAATCGAATCGCTGGGCGCCAAGTTCATTGATGTGCCCTTTGAGACTGATGAAGAGCGTGAGATCGCACAAGGCGTTGGCGGCTATGCACGGCCCATGCCCGAGGCTTGGATGAAGCGGCAGGCGGCCGAGGTCGCCAAACGCATTGCGCTTGCAGACATCGTGATCTCCACTGCGCTGATTCCCGGGCGCAAGGCCCCCACCTTGATCACCGAAGAGATGGTGAAATCGATGAAGCCAGGCTCAGTGATTGTGGATATGGCAGTCGAGCAAGGCGGCAATTGCCCATTATCTGAACTGGGGAAAACGGTGGTCAAGCATGGTGTGATTCTGGTCGGTCAGCCGAATATCGCAGCCTTAGTGCCCACTGATGCGAGTGCGCTCTATGCACGCAATCTGCTTGATTTTTTAAAGCTCGTCATCACGAAAGAGGGCGGGTTCACCATCCCCGCGGATGACGACATCGTGACTGCATGCCTGGTTACGAAAGACGGCGCTGTACTGAGAAACTAGAACGAAAAACGCTTAACTCTGCGAGAACAATTCCATGGAAGCCATTAGTCCAACCCTCGTCAATCTGATCATTTTTGTGCTGGCCATCTATGTGGGCTATCACGTGGTCTGGAATGTCACGCCCGCGCTGCACACGCCGCTGATGGCCGTGACCAATGCGATTTCTGCGATTGTGATCGTGGGTGCCATGCTGGCAGCTGCCCTGACTGAAACGACGCTCGGCATGACGATGGGTGTCTTGGCGGTTGCACTTGCCGCAGTAAATGTTTTTGGTGGGTTTCTGGTGACCCGCCGCATGCTGGAGATGTTTAAGAAAAAAGAGAAAAAAGCACCCGCTGCCGAGAAGGAGGCCGCGTAAATGTTTAGCCTCTCGATAAATACCGTTACCCTGCTTTATCTGATTGCATCGGTCTGTTTTATTCAGGCTTTAAAAGGCCTGTCGCATCCTACGACCTCCATTCGTGGAAATGTTTTTGGCATGACCGGAATGGCGATTGCTGTTCTCACAACAGTCGGCCTAATCTCTACGATGGCTGAAGCTGTCATGGGCGGGAGCGCCAGCCTGGGTAAAGGCTTTACGCTGGTGGTCATTGGCTTAGTTGTCGGCGGGCTCATTGGTGCGACCATGGCCAAGCGGGTCGAGATGACCAAAATGCCTGAGCTGGTCGCCTTCATGCACTCGATGATCGGCCTTTCTGCGGTCTTTATCGCAATTGCTGCGGTGGCTGAGCCCTATGCACTGAACATCACTCAGAAGGGATCCGGAATTCCGCTGGGCAATCGACTTGAACTGTTCTTAGGCGCCGCCATCGGTGCGATTACCTTTAGCGGCTCGGTGATCGCGTTCGGCAAGCTTTCTGGCAAATACAAATTCCGTCTGTTTCAGGGAGCGCCTGTCGTCTTCCCCGGCCAGCATATGCTGAATCTGGCCCTGGGCATCGCCACGATCGCCCTTGGCTTAATTTTCATGTTCACCGAGGACTGGACCGCATTTTTCTTAATGCTGGCGCTTTCATTTGTGCTCGGAGTGCTGATCATCATTCCTATTGGCGGTGCGGATATGCCTGTGGTGGTCTCGATGCTCAATAGCTACTCGGGCTGGGCGGCTGCCGGTATTGGTTTTTCACTGAATAACTCCATGCTGATCATCGC
>JAGWXV010000123.1 GCA_018969705.1 Betaproteobacteria bacterium | reverse complement strand
GCGGATACCAGTTGGCACCCTGGGCGACCATTGCATCCGGCGTGCTGGCAATCGCACCAGCCGCTGAACGGACGACAAAAGTCGCGGTGCGCTGCGCGCGGTCAATCTCAACGGAGACATACTGGTATTTCACCGAATTCGCATCGATGATGCGATTTAAAGGTGTGAGCTCAACTCCTTTTGCATCTAGAGGCCGATCACTTTGCGCCGCCAGCTCCATGGCCCGCTTTTGAACTGCCTCATTAAATTGCGCAGGCTTGGCGATTTCATCAACCAGACGCCAATCTTTTGCCTTCTGGCCGCGAACGCCTTCAGTGGTCGTGCAGAAAATATCGGCGAGATCGTGACGCACATGCCGCTTGTCGGTCACGCGGGTCAGGCCGCCGGTCCCGGGCAGCACGCCCAGCAGCGGCACCTCGGGCAGACTTACCGAAGAAGAACGGTCATCGACCAGAATAATCTCATCGCATGCGAGTGCGAGTTCATAGCCGCCACCAGCACAGGCGCCGTTGACTGCGGCAATAAATTTCAGACCGCTATGCTTGCTGGAGTCTTCAATACCGTTACGGGTTTCATTGGTGAATTTACAGAAATTCACTTTCCAGGCATGGCTGGAAAGGCCGAGCATAAAAATGTTGGCGCCCGAGCAAAAAATTCGGTCTTTGCCGCTGGTCACCACCACCGAGCGGACCTCGGGGTGTTCAAAACGAATCCGGTTTAACGCATCGTTTAGCTCAATATCAACGCCGAGGTCGTAGCTGTTGAGTTTGAGTTTGTATCCCGGACGAAGGCCGGCGTTTTCATCGATATCCACCATCAGCTGGGCAACGGGGCCGTTAAACGATAGCTTGATGTGGTGGTACTTCGAGGGGTGGGTCTGGTACTCAACAATCGGATTGGCGGTGGTCACGGATGTCTCCTTGAAAAATAGTGCATTTATCTTTTCTGATATGCATCATAGTGCATTTATTTTAGATGTCAAGCACTTTATTTCATATTTTTTATGGGGTTATTCCACCAGCTCCAGGGCTCCCCGGACCATCTCCCTCAGCAGCGCAAAGGTCTCATCAATGCCCTGGGCGCTAGTGTCCAAGGCCAGGTCAGCCTTGGAATAAAAGGCGGCGCGGCCGGCAAGGATGGTCTTTAGGTCCTCCATCGCCTCCTTGCTCGCAGCCATGGGCCGCAGGTCGCCCTGGGCGCGCACCCGGTTCATGTGGTCTTCGGGCTTGGCCTGCAGCCAGACGGTCGTGCAATGCGACAGCAACAGGTTAAACGTTGCGGTATCCGAGACCAGGCCGCCGGGTGTGGCAATGACCGCCTCGGAATAGATTTGAATGGTTTCCTCAAGGGCCCGCCGCTCATACCGTCGATATGCATTGACGCCGTAAAGGCCTTGGATTTCGGAGACGCTGCAGCCCGCAAACTTCTCAATTTCCTTACTGAGCTCTATGAATGGAAAGCCCAATTCATCGGCCAGCATGCGGCCCAGCGTGGATTTTCCTGCGCCCCGCAGGCCCACCAGGGCAATCCGCGGGCTGCGTGCCGGCCGGCCGCCACCCAAGCCCAGCTGCTCGGCGATCTGAATTCGTACGCGCCGAAGCGTCGCCTCATCTGCATTGCCCAGCAGCTCGCGAATCAGCAGCCACTCAGGATTCGAGGTAGTGATATCGCCAATTAATTCCGCCAAAGGACACTGCAGCGCGCGGGATACCTGAAGCAGCACCAGCATCGATGGATTGCCTATCCCGTACTCGAGATTGGCCAAGTGCCGATCCGAGACCTGGGCGGCCTCGGCCAGGGCGCGACGGGTCATCCCCCTTCGGCCTCTGGCTGCCCGCACCCGCTCACCGAGCGCTGTAAGGAAGGGGTCGCGGGGGCTGCCCTCATCCCCATCTTTCGGAAATGGTCTTTCCTGATTATGAACTATAGTGCTTGACATGCTGGTTTCCGAGTTTTATCGTTCGCAGCTGCACAATACTTCATAAAATTTTTCATCGCAACAGCGTCCAACGTCTGCAGATGCAGCGGGACTGCTTAAAAGGAGACCCCAGCATGTCGCAAGGCCTATTTAAAGAACAAATTGCCAGCCTCACCCGAGAGATCGCTGGCCGCCCTCTGGATGCCGACCTGGATGCATGGCTCAATGCCCATCACGGTGCAGGCTCTGCAACCTTCAAGGCCCTGAAGAAATCCTGCGAGACAGGCGTTGCCGAAGGATGGTTGTGCAATCGCGAGGGCGGCGGCATTCGATACGGCCGAATTTTTAGGCCTGATGCAGAGCTCCATGGATTTTCGGTCGATGTTGTGGATATGAACGATATTGTTGGGCCCCACCATGCCCACCCGCAGGGCGAGATCGATCTCATCATGCCAATTGCGGGACCGGCCGCATTCGATGGGCGCAGCGAAGGCTGGCTGGTCTATCCACCGGGCAGCGCCCACAAGCCCACTGTCACTGGCGGACGCGCACTGGTGCTCTATCTGCTGCCGGAAGGCCAAATCGAATTCACCCGCTAAGCGCGCTAAGTCGCATCAAATTTAAAAACAAAGAGAGTTCACGTGACTGAAAAATTACTCAACTATTTGGGCGGCCAATGGCAATCCGGCGCTGACGATGGCGCTGTGTTAAGCGATCCCGTAACCGGCCAATCCCTGGTGCGTGTGGCCAGCAGCGGATTAGATCTGAAGGCAGGCTTTGCTTTTGCCCGCGAGAGCGCAGGCCCCGCGCTGCGTGCGATGTCCTATGCGCAGCGTGCAGCACTACTGACGGCCGCAGTAAAAATCCTGCAGTCCAATCGAGATCGCTACTACGAGATTGCAACTGCAAATAGCGGCACCGTGAAAAATGATTCTGCCGTGGATATTGATGGCGGCATCTATACCCTTTCTACCTACGCCAAGATCGGCGAGAAACTCGGTGAACAAAAATTTTT
>JAGWXV010000122.1 GCA_018969705.1 Betaproteobacteria bacterium | reverse complement strand
GGCCAGCGGCCCCATGCCCTCTACGATATGGTGATCCAGGCAGTCGAGCGGCCGTTGCTCGATTACGTGCTGGCCCAATATCAAGGCAATATCAGCCACGCGGCCAGCGCCCTTGGGCTCACCCGAAACACCCTTCGAAAGAAACTCTCCCAACACCAGCATAGCCCGGCGGCAATCAGCCGGCGCCGGGCCTCTCAATCCGCCTAGGAGTTCACTGTGTCTACGGTTGCACCCACCGCCTCCTCACCCCGGCCGAATCGGATCGCGATTCGCCGCGCACTGCTGAGTGTTTCGAATAAGAACGGCATTCTTGAATTCGCCCAGGCACTCGTGGCCCGTGGCGTGCAATTGCTCTCGACCGGAGGCACTGCGGCCTTACTGCAGAAATCAGGAATTGCTGTCACGCCGGTAGAGGCCATCACGCAATTTCCTGAAATGCTCGATGGCCGCGTCAAGACACTGCATCCTGCAGTTCATGGCGGGCTGCTCGCCCGCCGAGATCAGAGTGCGCACATGCAGGCCTTACAGCAGGCCGGCTTTGCTGCGATTGACCTGCTGGTTGTCAATCTCTATCCGTTTCGTGAGACCCTGGCGCGGCCATCCGCCAGCTATGAAGATGTCATCGAAAACATTGATATCGGTGGCCCAGCGATGCTGCGGGCTGGCGCCAAAAATCATGATGGTGTCGCTGTTGTGGTGGATCCCAGCGACTACAGCGGCCTGCTGGCGGAAATGGATCAACACAGCAACACCTTGGGCTGGCCTACTCGGCAGCAGCTGGCCAAAAAAGTGTTTGCGCATACTGCGGATTACGATGCTGCCATCAGCAATTTACTCAACGCCCTGCCCGCCAGCTCCTGTGCGCCCGCTGAGAGCGGCTGCATGCCGCCCGACCCAAAGACTGCCGATCTTTATCCCAACATCCTGACCCTGCAGTTCCATCGGGTTCAAGAGATGCGCTACGGTGAAAATCCGCATCAGAGCGCCGCGTTTTATCGGGAATCCGATCCACAGGCAGGCACACTTGCCAATTACACACAGCTGCAAGGTAAAGCCCTCTCGTATAACAACATTGCGGATTCCGATGCCGCCTGGTCGTGTGTTCGAAGCTTCTCTGACCCTGCCTGCGTAATCGTCAAGCATGCCAATCCCTGTGGCGTTGCAATCGGCGACTCAGCAGCGGCGGCCTATCACAAGGCCTTTAAGACTGATCCGACCTCAGCCTTTGGTGGCATTCTTGCCTTCAATGTGCCAATTGATGAGCCTGCCGCCCGCGATATCGCCCAGCAGTTTGCTGAAGTCATCATCGCCCCGGACTTCTCGGAGGGCGCACTGAAAGTTTTCGCAAGCAAAACCAATCTGCGGCTTCTGAAGCTGCCACTCGGTGAGGCGGCAGCAATTGCCAGCGGCCGAGAGCTAAAGCGCGTCAGTGGCGGGCTGCTGGTGCAGACACCGGATCGCAATACGCTGAGCGCATCGGAGCTCAAGGTCGTCAGCCGACTTCAGCCGACCGCCGCCCAGCTGGAAGACCTGCTCTTTGCCTGGAAAGTCTGCACATGGGTAAAAAGCAATGCGATCGTGTTTTGTGCGGGCGGCATGACACTCGGTGTGGGTGCGGGCCAGATGAGTCGTATTGATTCAGCCAGAATCGCCGCGATTAAGGCCCAGCATGCAGGGCTGAATCTTCAGGGCTCTGCAGTTGCCTCGGATGCGTTTTTTCCGTTTCGAGATGGGCTGGACGCAGTGGCAGACGCGGGCGCTCAGTGCGTGATACAGCCCGGCGGCTCAGTGCGAGATGATGAAGTGATTGCTGCCGCCGATGAGCGCGGCCTTGCGATGGTCTTTACCGGCATGCGGCACTTTCGTCACTGATCCGCTGCCGCGATCGCCAATTTTTTTTAGATGAGAGTCCTTGGTATTGATCCCGGCCTGCGGCGAACAGGATTCGGCGTCATCGAACTCTCAGGCCAGCGGGTGATTTATGTTGGCAGCGGCGTCATTCGGCCCGAGCTCAGTGGCTCTGAACCCGAACGGCTTGCCGAGTTATTTCAAGGTGTCCGGCAGCTGATTTCAGAATTCCATCCCAATCAAGCGGTGATCGAGCGGGTCTTTGTGAATGTCAACCCCAAATCCACGCTATCGCTGGGCCAGGCGCGGGGCGTGGCCATCGCTGCACTTGCCGAGCATCAGCTGCCGATTGCGGAGATCACACCTTTAAAAATCAAACAGTCCGTGGTGGGATCTGGCCGGGCCACCAAGGATCAAGTCCAGCGCATGGTGCAGCGGCACTTAGCACTTGCCCGTCCGCCGGGGGCTGATGCGGCCGATGCCCTGGCCTGCGCCCTGGCCTGGTGGCAGTCGCTGAGCATGCAACGGGCGCTGCGGCAGGCTGAATCTAGGGGACAATAGCGGCCATCATGATTGGCCGAATCTCTGGAACCCTGATTGCGAAACAACCCCCGCGGGTCATTATCGATGTGCAGGGTGTGGGCTATGAGATCGATGTGCCCATGAGCACTCTGTATGAGCTTCCCGATCTGGGCCGGACCGCGACACTGCTGACCCATCTTATTGTTCGTGAAGATGCGCAGCTGCTGTACGGCTTTGCGACCGAACCGGAGCGCAGCGCATTTCGGGAACTCATCCGAGTGAGCGGCGTAGGCCCGCGGATTGCGCTGGCAGTGCTCTCTGGGCTGTCCGTGGATCAGCTGGCGCAGGCGGTGAGTCTGCAGGAAACGGGCCTGCTCACCCGGGTGCCAGGCATTGGCAAAAAAACTGCCGAACGCCTAATCCTTGAACTTAAGGGGCGAATGGCCCAGGCCGTCGGCACGGCAGCGGCATCACCACTGACCTCGAGTGCGGACATTCTCAATGCACTGCTGGCATTGGGCTACTCAGAGCGTGAGGCCCTGCCCGCCATCAAGGCCCTTGGCC
>JAGWXV010000121.1 GCA_018969705.1 Betaproteobacteria bacterium | reverse complement strand
TGGCCCACGCCAATACACATCGTGCACAGCGCGTATCGGGCCTGACGCCGATGCAGCTCTGCTACAGCGGTCGTGACCAATCGTGCGCCGCTCATGCCAAGCGGATGGCCCATGGCGATCGCTCCGCCATTTGGATTGACGTGCGACTCCGCATCGCCCAGCCCCAAATCACGCAAAACCGCCAATGCCTGAGCCGCAAAAGCTTCATTCAGTTCAATCACCTCCATTTGCGCCAATGAAAGCCCAGTCTTCTCCAGAACCTTGCGAACCGCTGGCGCCGGGCCCACACCCATGATCCGCGGCAAAACCCCGGCAGTCGCCATGCCGATCACCCGCGCTCTTGGCGTGAGGCCATACCTGGCTGCAGCCTGCTCGGAGGCCACCAGCACTGCACAGGCGCCATCATTGACCCCAGAAGCATTGCCGGCAGTTACCGTGAGCTCAGGGCCATTCACACCCTTGAGTTTCGCCAGCATTTCAAGTGTGGTTTCAGGCCGCGGATGCTCATCGGCTGAGAAAATTTTGGGGTCTCCCTTTTTAGAGGGAATCGTGACCGGCACGATCTCCTCTGCAAAACGGCCTGCGGCATGGGCGGCTGCCCAACGCTGCTGAGAACGCAGGGCAAAAGCATCCTGATCTGCGCGCGAGATATGAAAGTCCTCAGCCACGTTATCCGCCGTCTGCGGCATTGAGTGGGTATCGAAGAGTTTTTTCATCAGCGGATTGGGAAAGCGCCAGCCGATGGTGGTGTCGTAGATCGCAGCGCTGCGGGACCAAGCGGTCTCCGCCTTGCCCATTACAAATGGCGCCCGCGACATGCTCTCCACGCCACCCGCAATCATCAACTCTGTTTCGCCTGATTTGATGGATCGGGCAGCAAGGCCAATGGCATCCATGCCTGAGCCGCAGAGCCGATTCACCGTAGTACCGGGCACTTCTACGGGAAGTCCAGCCAGCAGGCCCGACATGCGGGCGACATTACGGTTATCTTCGCCAGCCTGATTGGCGCAGCCATAGATGATGTCCTCGACGGCACCCCAATCCACTTTGGGATTTCGCTGCATCAAGGCTTTTAATGGAATTGCGCCGAGGTCGTCGGCGCGAACGCTGGCCAGCGTGCCGCCATAGCGGCCGATGGGGGTGCGGATAGCATCACAAATAAAAGCGGTAGTCATTGGAGTACCCCTCTGATTAAGCCTGCTTGGGCCGCTGATCGATGACGCGCTTGGCTTTACCGACTTCGATACGGGGAATCGTACCTGCCGTGAGCACGGAAATCTTGGTGGTGACACCAACAATGGTCTTGATGTGATGCTGCAGTTCTTTGGCCAGTAGCTGAGAATCGCCCGCGCTGAGCTTTCCGGAGACCTCAGGCTGAAGCTCGCAGTGGACTTCGAGATTATCGAGATGGCCATCGCGGGTCACAATGATCTGGTAGTTACCGGACAACCTAGGATCTCGAAGGATCTGCTCTTCGATCTGGCTTGGAAACACGTTGACCCCACGAATGATCAGCATGTCATCGGATCGACCGGTAATTTTTGCAAACCGGCGAAATGCGCGTGATGTGGGCGGCAGCAGCCGAGTGAGATCTCGTGTCCGATAGCGAATAACCGGAAAGGCCTCTTTCGTGAGCGAGGTAAAGACCAGCTCGCCTTCTTCTCCATCCGGCAGAACTTCTTCCGTTTGGGGGTCAATGACTTCGGGATAAAAATGATCTTCCCAAATCACGGGACCATCTTTTGTTTCAATACACTCACTGGCAACGCCCGGCCCCATCACTTCGGTCAAACCATAAATATCAACAGCATCAATACCCAGCTTACGCTCAATCTCGCCCCGCATGCCCTCACCCCAGGGCTCGGCACCAAATATCCCGCAGCGAAGTGAAATCTGATCGGGCGCGATTCCCATCTTTTCAAAGGCCTCTGCCACCACCAACGAATACGAGGGCGTCACCATGATGATGTCGGGCCTGAAATCTAGAATCTGTGAGACTTGCTTTTCGGTCTGACCGCCCGACATTGGTACCACAGTGCAGCCCAAGCGCTCAGCACCATAGTGGGCGCCCAGGCCGCCAGTGAACATGCCATAGCCATAAGCAACATGCACCATATCACCCGGCCGGCCGCCTGCTGCATAAATCGAGCGGGCCACTAAATCGGCCCAGTTGTTCAAATCATTCATGGTGTAGCCCACCACGATGGGCTTACCCGTAGTGCCGCTTGAAGCATGCAGCCGCAGAAGTTTCTCGCGTGGCACTGCAAAAAGACCAAAGGGATAGTGATCCCGCAGATCCGATTTGGTCATGAAGGGAAACTTTGCGAGATCTTTTAGTTGCTTTAAGTCGCTGGGATGGACACCTTTTTTCTTACACTTTTCGCGATATGGGCCCACGTTGTCATAGGTATGCTTCACCGACCACTTCAGGCGCTTTAACTGGAGTGCCGAGATCTCATCGCGGCTTGCGCTCTCAATCGAATGCAATCCGCCCGATGACTTTGGTTTTCGCTTTGGCATGTGTGGGATCCCCCTTGGTCAACCTATTTTCTTTTTCAGCTCTGATCGGCCTGCTCTAAGCCGGCAATGACTTCTCCGCTGATGCGGTAGCTTTTGCCTCGGAAAAGTGCAATGGCCTTGCCGGAATCATCGCGCACCGTGACATCATAGACACCGGTTCTGCCGGATAAAGACCGCTCTTGGGCCTCGGCGGTGAGTACGACACCCTCGCGGCCCGGGGCAAGAAAATCAATAGTGCAGGCCGAAGCCACCGTGTTCTTGTTATAACTGTTGCAGGCGTACGCAAAGGCCGTATCGGCAAGCGTAAAAATCATGCCGCCATGGCAGATGTGGTGGCCATTGACCATATCGCTGCGGACCTTCATCGACAGCACTGCAACGCCGGGGCCAATGGACTGAATTTGAATGCCAAGCGCCTGGGCGGCCCGATCCCGTG
>JAGWXV010000120.1 GCA_018969705.1 Betaproteobacteria bacterium | reverse complement strand
GGCGCCTGTATCGGCATTGGAATCATGGGTGGCAAATTCATTGAGGCCTCTGCTCGCCAGCCCGAGCTGATGAACGCCTTGCAGACCAAGATGTTTCTGCTGGCCGGCCTGATCGATGCCGCCTTCCTGATCGGTGTTGGTATCGCGATGATGTTTGCATTTGCAAACCCGTTCGCAGGCTAAGGCGGCTGATCGCTGATCGAACGACAGTTTCTGTTTCGGCATTGCCTGGGCCACTGGCCTCAGATCTGTCGGTCGTTTGACCAACACATGAAGAGGGTTCCAACGTGAATCTGAATGCAACATTAATTGCCCAGCTGGTGGTGTTTTTCATCCTGGCATGGTTCACCATGAAGTTTGTGTGGCCGCCCGTGATGAAGGCCTTAGATGACCGTGCCAAAAAGATTGCCGACGGCCTGGCAGCAGCCGATAAAGCCAAGGCGGATTTGGTCGCGGTCGAGCGCCGTGTGCAAGACGAGCTCTCCAAGGCCAAGGATGTCGCCTCGGATGTGCGGGGATCTGCGGAGAAGCAGGCCTCCTCGCTGATTGATGAGGCGAGGGCAGAAGCCGCAAAGCTGATTGCGCAGGCCCGAGAGGCCGCCGAGGCAGAGGCCGGTGCAGCAATGCAGCGGGCTCGCGACGCCCTGCGCGAAGAGGTGGCCGCTTTGGCCGTAAAAGGCGCACAGCAGATTCTCTCGCGCGAGGTCAATGCCGAGGTCCATGCTGAGCTTTTGGCCAATCTGAAAAAAGAGCTTTGATCCATGGCTGAACTTCGCACCATCGCCCGGCCCTACGCAGAGGCGGCCTTTGGCTTGGCCAAAGAAGAAAATGCCTTCGCCGCCTGGTCCGAGGCCCTGTCTGCGATGGCCGCTGTGGTTGCGGCCCCTGAGATGAAGGCCCTGATTGGAAATCCGGCGCTAGCCCCCGCGCGGCTTGCGGAGCTGATTGCGTCTGCAGCTCCCGGATTGTCGAAAAGTCAGAAGGACCTGCTGTCGGTGCTGGCGGAAAACGAGCGGCTAGCGGCCTTAACTGAAATCAGTGGGATGTACGAAACCCTGCGTAACGAGGCAGAGCGTGTGTTGGCCGCTGAGGTGACCTCGGCCTACCCCATGAGCGATGCCCAGGTTGCTGAGATCACGGGCCTTCTCGAGAAAAAGCACGGCAAAAAGGTCAAGGTCTCAGTGAATGTCGATCCCGAATTAATCGGTGGCGTATCGATTGCCATCGGCGATGAAGTAATGGATGCATCGGTGCGGGGAAAGCTTGCCCGTATGCAATCCGCCCTGACGAACTAGGAGTTAATCAATGCAGCTCAACCCGTCTGAAATTAGCGAACTGCTGAAAAGCAAAATTCAGGGACTCAATCTCGCGACAGATTCCCGTAACCAAGGCACAGTCGTGACCGTGACCGACGGCATCTGCCGCGTGCACGGCCTCTCGAATGTGATGCAAGGCGAGATGCTCGAGTTTCCCAACAATGTGGTTGGCCTTGCGCTGAACCTCGAGCGCGACTCGGTAGGTGCGGTGATTCTCGGCGACTATGAAGGCATCTCCGAAGGCGATGTAGTTAAAACTACCGGCCGCATTCTGGATGTGCCAGTGGGCAAAGAATTGATCGGCCGGGTGGTGAACGCGTTGGGCCAGCCGATTGATGGCAAGGGCCCGATTAACGCCAAAGAAACTGATGTGATTGAAAAAGTGGCTCCTGGTGTGATCTGGCGTCAGTCAGTGTCACAGCCGGTGCAGACTGGCCTGAAGGCGATCGACTCGATGGTGCCCGTGGGCCGTGGCCAGCGGGAGCTGATCATCGGCGACCGCCAGACAGGCAAGACGGCCGTCGCGGTGGATGCCATCATCAATCAAAAAGGCCAGAACATGTTTTGTATCTACGTGGCCATCGGACAGAAAGCGTCCACGATTGCCAACGTAGTTCGTAAGCTGGAAGAGACCGGAGCAATGGCCTACACCATCGTGGTGGCGGCTTCTGCCTCTGAGTCCGCAGCGATGCAGTACATCTCCGCCTATGCGGGCTGCACGATGGGCGAATACTTCCGTGATCGCGGTGAAGATGCGCTCATCATTTATGACGACCTTTCTAAGCAGGCCGTGGCCTACCGTCAGGTCTCGCTGCTTTTGCGTCGCCCGCCGGGCCGCGAGGCGTTCCCGGGCGATGTGTTTTATCTTCACTCGCGTCTTTTGGAGCGCGCAGCGCGCGTCAACGATGGCTGGGTTGAGCGCTACACCAAGGGGGCTGTTAAGGGCAAGACAGGCTCGTTAACTGCGCTGCCGATTATTGAGACCCAGGCTGGTGACGTTTCCGCTTTCGTGCCGACCAACGTAATTTCGATTACGGACGGCCAGATCTTTTTAGAAACCGACTTGTTTAACGCGGGTATTCGTCCAGCAATTAACGCGGGCATTTCAGTGTCACGTGTGGGCGGCGCCGCGCAGACCAAGATCATGAAACGTAAAGACACAGGTGCAGGCGTGCGTTTGGCCCTCGCCCAGTATCGTGAGCTGGCAGCCTTTGCTCAGTTCGCGTCAGATCTTGATGAGGCGACCCGCAAACAGCTCGAGCATGGCCGGATTGTGACCGAGGTCATGAAGCAGCCTCAGTATCAGCCGATGGCCGTTTGGGAAATGGCGCTCACACTGTTTGCCGTGAATAACGGATTTATGGAAGGCGTCGACATCAAGCAGCTGGCAAGCTTTGAGAAATCGTTGCGCGACTTTATTCGGACCAAGCACGCTGCCTTAGTGGAGCGGCTGGAGAAGAATAAGGATATGTCGAAGGAAGATGAGGCCGAACTGCGGTCAGCGATTGAGCAGTTCAAAAAGACGGGCGCTTTCTAAGGCCTATGTGTGAGCGTTCGTAAGAACTCTTAAGGAAGATTCATGCCCGGCTCGAAAGAGATTCGCAACAAGATCAAGAGCGTGCAAAACACGCGCAAGATCAC
>JAGWXV010000119.1 GCA_018969705.1 Betaproteobacteria bacterium | reverse complement strand
GCCGGATTCATCGCCAGCTTATTGCCCATGATCTGCGGCATGGCGCTCATGGATTCGGCGCCAGCGGCGAGCATGAGATCTGCCTCACCCAACTGAATGCGTTGGGCAGCGTAGGCCACCGCCTGAAGCCCCGATGCACAGAAACGGTTAATGGTAATGCCCGGTACTGACTGGGGCAGGCCAGCAAGCAGCAGGCCAATGCGGGCCATATTCATGCCTTGCTCAGCCTCGGGCATCGCACAGCCAACAATGACGTCATCGATCGCATTGCGATCAAACTCAGGCAGATGGCCGAGGCAGGCCCCAAGCGCAGCGGCCAGCAGGTCATCGGGCCGAGTGGATTTCATTTGGCCATTTTTTTTACCGACCGGGAGCCGCTTGGCGGAAACGATGTATGCCTCTTGGCGTGATGTGCTCATGATGATTGCCTTGGTATCAGTTACGCAGGGGTTTGCCGGTGCTCAGCATGTGTTCGATGCGGGCTTGGGTCTCTGGGGTTTTTAAAAGATCCACAAAGAGCTGGCGCTCCACGCGGATTAGCCAGTCTTCATCGACCCGGGTGCCCGGGTCGATATCGCCACCGCACAGCGCAGTCGCTGCGGCGTGGGCGACTTTATAGTCGTGATCGCTGATCATCTTGCCCTCATGCATATTGACCAACATCAGCGAGAGATTTGCGATTCCGGTGCGGCCAGCAACGGGCACGGACTGCGCAATCGGCGGTGTATAACCGAGATCGGCACGACTGCGGGCGGCGCGTAGGCCAGCGTAGAGCAATTCATGGGCATGAAATACCGTGGCGTCCTGCGGCTGGGCAAAGCCCATTTCGATTGCCTGCAGGCTGCTTTTGGCGACCTTGGCCATTGCGATCGTGGTGAAGATCTGCTGGATAAACGGAAAGACCTCGCCGGGTGTCGGACTGCGGGCAGCCCACTGTGCAGCGCGAACCGCGAACTCTTTGCAGCCACCGCCTGCTGGAATTACGCCGACGCCTGCTTCGACCAGCCCGGTGTAGGTCTCCAGATGCATCACCCGCTGCTGGGCATGCATCAGAAATTCGCAGCCACCACCCAGCGCAAGTCCCTGGGTTGCGGCAACCGTTGGCACGCGGGCATATTTAAGGGCCTGCGAGGCGGCCTGAAATTGGGCCACGATCTGCTCGAGCCGGGTGAACTCTCCGGCTTTGCAGGCCTGGGCGACTTGCTTTAAGTTGGCGCCGACACAAAATGGCGGCTCATGCCAGAGCACTAAGCCATCCAGTTCGGTTTCTGCCATCGTAATGCTGGCCATCATGCCAGCGAGCACCTCATCACTGACAGCGTGCATGGTGGAAGTAAAAGAGAGAATTCCGATTCCCGCATCCACATCGGGCAGACGCCAGAGCCGGACCTCTTTGTTTTGGTACAGGGTTTCGCCTGCTGTCTGGCTGACTGGTGCCGTGCTGGGCCTGGCCTGCTCGCCAATCAGTAGCTCGGGAAATAACTGACGGCGATAGACCTCAAGACGCGATCGTCCGCGCTGAGCGCTGATGGCGGGCGCCCAGGATCCCTCTGGCTGATGCACGCCAGTACGTGCTGGCGTGAAACACCAGTCGGGCAGTGCTACATCACTGAGTGTTTTTCCTGCCTTGCGATCTGCTTCAATGGCCTTTGCGATCGCGGCCCATCCAGCAGCCTGCCAGAGCTCAAAGGGCCCATGGCTCCAGCCGAAGCCCCAGCGCATCGCAAGATCCAGATCGCGGGCGTTATCGGCGATCTCATGCAGGTGTACGGCGCTGTAGTGAAAGACATCACGGAACGTGGCCCACAGCAGCTGGGCCTGAGGATGCGGACACTGGATTAAGGCAGCAAATTTTTCTGCGGGCTGACGCAGTGCGAGAATCTTTTCGACTTCCGGATCAATCTGGCTATCTGTTTTTCGATACTGGCCAGCCGCATAGTCAAGCACCAGAATATCTTTGCCCTCTTTTTTGTAGAGGCCGCGGCCAGATTTCTGGCCCAAGGCGCCTTCTTGGATGAGTTTTTCAATCCAGGTGGGCAGCTTGAAAAACGCATGCCAGGGATCTTGGCGCAGCTGCTCGCGCTTGGTGTGAACGACATGGGCCAGGGTGTCGATGCCCACCACATCAACGGTGCGATAGCAGGCGCTCTTGGGCCGGCCGATACGCGGGCCGGTCAGCGCATCCACAGTGTCAAGACCCAGGCCAAGGCGCTGGGTATGTTCCATTGTGGCCAGTAGCGAAAACACGCCGATACGATTGGCAATAAAGTTAGGCGTATCTTTGGCGCGGATGACGGATTTGCCCAGTGTGTGGACCAGCCAAGACTCCAAGGTATCCAGGCCTTCTGGCCGGGTCTCATCACAGGGAATCAACTCCACCAGGCTCATATAACGGGGTGGATTGAAAAAATGCATGCCACAAAAACGCGGCCGAAGCGCGGCAGGAATCTCAGCAGCGAGCGCGCGCACCGACAGTCCGGATGTGTTCGAGGCAATCCAGGCCGTTGCGCTGCAATAGGGCGCAATCTTTGCATAGAGGGTGCGCTTGATATCCATACGCTCGGCGACCGCCTCGATGATGAGCTGGGCTTCGGTAAGCCGCTGCAGATGGTCATCGAAGTTATTGGGCCGAATCAGGCCCAGCACTGCGGAGCTGGCAAGCGGTGCCGGCTCGAGTTTTTTGAGTCGCTGCAAGGCCGTGCTCACGATCTGATTGCGATCCTCGGTGGGGCCGGGCAGATCGAAAAGATCGACTGCGATGCCCGCATTGGCCAGATGGCCAGCAATCTGTGCACCCATCACGCCAGCGCCCAGCACAGCAACACGCTGAATTCGAAACTTATCCACGAATGCTCCTTGTTTTATTCCAGTTCAGTGGCCCGCCCCGGAAAGGAGCAAAGCCAGTGCTAAAGATCACTCCCGCATCGGCGAGATCAGCATCTGCAATCACACCCTCT
>JAGWXV010000118.1 GCA_018969705.1 Betaproteobacteria bacterium | reverse complement strand
TGCGCTGCGGCCCGTGCCAATCGCCCAAATGGGCTCGTAGGCAAACACGGCGCGATTTAACACCGCCTTCGATTGCAGAGCCTGCGCGACCTGCCGGACCTGTAGACAAACATGCTCCACTGCCTTACCGCTCTCGCGAACCTGAATCGACTCACCCACACAGATCAGAGGCACCAGGCCTGCGTCGGCCAACGCCACCGCCTTCGCGGCAACCACTGCGTCGGTCTCGGCGTGCCGGGCCCGACGCTCTGAGTGCCCAACAATCGAAAACTGGGCCTCAAAATCCTGCAGCATTGCCACCGAGAACTCCCCAGTAAATGCGCCGGAGGCCTCCGATGAGACATCCTGACCGCCCCAGCCGACCGATTGGCCGGATAGCCGCACCATGCACTGAAAAAGATAGGGTGCGGGCACGGCAACTGCGCATTGCGCCACCGGACGGCCGGCATGGGCCTCCAGCAGGCCAAGGAGTCCAGACAGCAGGGCTTCGTTATCTGAAAGCCCGCCATTCATCTTCCAATTACCGACCACCCAGGGTGATCGCTGCACTGCAGCAGATTTTAACATCAGGCTGCGGGGGTGGCCGCTCCGCCCGGGGCCGACTCTGCCGCTGCTGGCGCCTCCAACAGGGCCTTCATCGACAGCCGCAGACGGCCTTTGTCATCGGCCTCGAGCACCTTGACCCGAATGGACTGGCCCTCTTTGAGGTAATCGGAGACCTGATTCACGCGCTCATTGGCAATCTGCGAGATATGCAGCAGACCGTCTTTGCCGGGCAGGATAGAAACAATTGCGCCGAACTCGAGTAATCGCAGCACGGTGCCGTCGTAGACCTTACCCACTTCGACCTCGGCGGTGAGTTCTTCGATGCGCTTTTGCGCCGCTCGTGCGGCATCAGCTGTTGTTGCGGCAATCGTGATCGAGCCGTCTTCCGAGATATCGATCGTGGTGCCGGTCTCTTCGGTGATGGCGCGAATCGTTGCGCCGCCCTTGCCGATCACATCACGGATGCGCTCCGGATTGATCTTCATGGTGTAGAGCCGTGGCGCGAACTCAGAGAGTTCCTCACGCGCGTGATCCAGGGTGGCCTTCATTTTTCCAAGGATGTGCATGCGGCCATCGCGGGCTTGCGCTAGGGCAACCTGCATGATCTCCTTGGTGATACCTTGAATCTTGATGTCCATCTGCAGTGCTGTCACGCCCTGCTCTGTGCCGGCAACCTTGAAATCCATATCGCCTAAGTGATCCTCATCGCCCAGGATGTCGGTCAGCACAGCGAAGCGGCCACCTTCTTTGATGAGCCCCATTGCAATGCCCGCAACATGGGCCTTTAGCGGCACGCCCGCATCCATCAGCGCCAGACATCCGCCGCAGACCGAGGCCATCGATGAAGAGCCGTTGGACTCTGTAATTTCGGAGACCACGCGCATGGAGTAGGCGAACTCCTCCGGGCTAGGCAGCACAGCAACCAGAGCCCGCTTGGCAAGTCGGCCGTGGCCAATCTCGCGGCGCTTGGGGGATCCGACCCGGCCGGTCTCACCGGTGGCAAACGGCGGCATGTTGTAGTGAAGCATGAAGCGGTCGCGGTACTCACCCGCTAAGGCATCGATGATTTGCTCGTCACGTGTGGTACCCAGCGTAGCTACGACCAAGGCCTGGGTTTCGCCACGCGTAAAAAGGGCAGTGCCGTGGGTTCTGGGCAGGACGCCAGTGCGAATTGAAATTGGCCGTACCGTGCGTGTATCGCGGCCATCGATGCGGGGTTCACCATTCAGAATCTGCGAACGCACCACATTGGCCTCGATGGAAAACAGCGTCTCGGAGACGAGATTGCCATCCACGGATTTACCTGCGGCTGCAGACTCCTCGGCGATCTTCGCTTCGATCTCTGCGTAAATCGTTTTCAACTTCTGGGAGCGCTCCTGCTTGTTACGCATGCCATAAGCTTCGCGAAGCGGCGCCTCGGCTAGGGATTTCACGCGAGAAATCAAGGCCTCGTCCTTCTCGGCGGGCTTCCAATCCCACTCGGGCTTGCCGGCCTTCTCGACCAAGCGATTAATCGCGGCAATCGCAAGCCGGCCCTGCTCATGGCCAAACACAACGCCACCGAGCATGACTTCCTCGGACAGCTGCTGCGCCTCAGACTCCACCATCAGTACTGCGGACTCGGTACCGGAGACCACGAGATCCATCTGCGAGACCTTGAGCTGCGAGGCCGTAGGATTGAGCACATACTGGCCATCGATGTAGCCAACACGGGCCGCGCCAATTGGGCCATTGAACGGCACACCAGAGATGGCCATTGCAGCGGATGCGCCAATCATCGCGGGGATATCGGGGTCGATCTCTGGGTTAAGCGATAGCACGGTACAGACCACTTGCACTTCGTTGTAAAAGCCATCAGGAAATAGCGGCCGCAGGGGTCGGTCAATTAGCCGGCAGGTCAGGGTTTCTTTTTCGGATGGACGGCCCTCACGCTTAAAAAATCCACCGGGAATTTTGCCGGCCGCGTAGGTCTTTTCCATGTAATCCACCGTCAGGGGAAAAAAATCCTGGCCGGGTTTAGCGCTCTTGGCGGCAACTACCGTTGCCAAGACGATCGTATCTTCGACATTCACAATCACCGCGCCCGAGGCCTGACGGGCGATCTCACCCGTTTCTAAAATGACCTTGTGCTGGCCGTACTGAAACTCTTCTTTTGCAATATTGAACACGACGCTTCCTTCTCTCTCTCAGTCAACATTCACTTGGATAAATCGGCCACAAAAAATGCCCGCGCGGCGGAACCGGGCAGGCATTTTCTTTGGGGGTTTGCATCAGGCGGGGCAGCGGAGCGGGGTGTTAAGTCCCAACCTTATTTCCGCAGGCCCAGACGCTCGATCAGGGTCCGATAGCCCTGAACATCGGTGCGCTTTAGGTAGTCCAGAAGCTTTCGACGCCGGCTCACCATCTTCAGCAG
>JAGWXV010000117.1 GCA_018969705.1 Betaproteobacteria bacterium | reverse complement strand
ATTAGATCGCGGCGTAATTCAGTAGGGCCCACCACCCGCGTGCAATCCGTTTTGAGAGGGCCGATAACTGCAATTGCCCCACCGGACTTTGCCCGCCCGCCGCAGGCAGGCCTCAGAGTTCTGGGCTCCAAAGCCTTTGGGGTTTATCGCAATATGAAACGGACGACTTCGCCAACGCTTTATGCCGATCGCAATGATGCCGCGAGGGCGCTACTTCGAATGCTGGAGGAATTTAAGGGCGCAGACCCGCTTGTCTTGGCGATCCCGCGTGGCGGCGTTCCGATTGGATCGATCATTGCAAACGGCCTAGGCGGACAGCTTGATACAGTGCTGGTGCACAAGCTACGGGCGAGCAGCGCGCCAGAAGTCGCCATCGGCGCGATTGATGAATGCGGTGACTGCAGCATGGCAGCCCCGCATGCCGTGCTGGCACTCTCATCGGCAGAGGTGGATCGAGAAAAAAATCTGCAGCTACAGCGACTGCGTGAGCAACGGCTAGCCTACGCGCAGATTCGATCTCGCATTGATCGGACAGACCGGCCGGTGATTGTTGTTGATGACGGGCTGGCTACAGGATTGACCATGATTGCGGCGCTGAAAAATATTCGTCGCAGCCATCCGCGCCAGTTGATTGCAGCAGCTCCGGTGGCCTCGCCAGCAGGCCGCGATGCGGTGCGGTCTTATGCGGACCGTTTAATTTGTCCGCTTATTGCCGAAGACTTTTATTCGGTCGGGCAGTTTTATCGGGATTTTCTTCCAGTTTCCGATGAAGAAGCGCTTGCACTTTTAAAGACCGCTGGCGGCGGGTTGCATCCGATTGCTGCCTGAATTCCTGTGACTGAGCGGACAGGGCACCCCGCCCTGGAGCGCACTGAGGCCTACTGGGCGCTCGAGCAGCAGACGCTGTTTGCGAAACTACGCTCCGGGCCAATGGGGCTGACCGACCGTGAGGCGCGACGCCGGCTGGCGAGCAACCCCTTGGCATCAGAGCTTATCCATGGCCGACATGATTGGCTTTTGCTCATTGGCCGGCAGTTTAAAAACCCGCTCGTTATGGTGCTGCTATTTGCGTCGGCGTGCTCAATACTTCTGGCGGACTGGGTTGAGGCGGTCGTGGTCTTGGGCATTGTGCTGATGAGTACCTCGCTTGGATTTTCGCAAGAGTTCATCGCAAGCCGTGCCTTTGAGCGGCTTGCCCGGCGCGCCATGATCATGGCGGTGGTGCTGCGGGACCATCGGCCGCGTCGGATCGCAGCCTATCGGGTGGTACCAGGCGATGTGGTGTTGCTCGAACCTGGTAGCCGTGTGCCCGCGGATGGCGTGGTGCTCTCGAATCAGGAGTTCTACGTCAATCAGGCAGCGCTGACTGGCGAGGCCTTTGCCGTCGCCAAGCGTGCCGGCCATATCCGCGCTGACGCATCCCTTGGCCAGCGCTCCAATGTGGTGTTCATGGGGTCTAGTGTCGAAAGCGGGGCGGCCCAGATTTTGGCGGTGCGCACCAGCAGGGAAACAGTATTTGGCCGAATTGTTGAGCAGCTGGCCCACCAGGCAGGACCGAATGAATTTGAGCGCGGCATCGCAGGGTTTGGTCGGCTGCTGATGCAGACCATGCTGATCATCACGCTGGTGGTTCTGGCAGTTCATGTGATTCGTGAGCGCCCCGCAGTTGAGGGGCTGATGTTTGCGCTGGCTTTGGCGGTGGGTTTAACGCCCGAGCTTTTGCCTGCAATTATCAGTGTGATGCTGGCCCGTGGTGCTCGGCAGCTTGCTGATCGGGGCGTGATCGTTCGAAAGCTCAATGCGATTGAGAGTCTGGGCGCCATGACCGTGATGTGCACTGATAAGACGGGCACGCTGACCTCGGGAGAAGCCATCCTTGACTTGGCCATCGATTGGCGGGGCCAGCCCTCGGCGGAGGTCTTACGGCTATCGGCATTGAATGCCGCCTTGCAAGGCGGCACTAAAAATCCACTGGATGATGCGATTATTAGAAAAGCCGCCCCCCCTCATTTCCCGCCATCGCCGAATGAATCGCACGGGCGGATACCTTTTGATTACAGCCGTAAGTGCGTCTCGGTGAGTATTTCCGATCAGGCCTTGGGGCCCATTCTGATCACCAAAGGTGCATTTGGGCGGGTGCTTGAACGGTGCACCGCCATTGATCATCCTGAGCGGGCTATCACGCCAGCGGATCGTGCTGCCTTAATGAAACTACATGAAACGTGGGCAGAAAAAGGGGCTCGCGTTTTAGCGGTGGCCTATCGCCCGTTGCTGATACCTCTAAGGCCGCTATCGATTGCGGACGAGCAAGGACTGTGCTTTATCGGCCTGCTGTGCTTTATCGACCCGCCCAAGCATGACACTGCGGAGATGGTGGGCGCCTTGGCCAGGCGTGGCGTTGCACTGAAGATGATCACTGGCGATGATCGGCTGGCCGCTCGGGCGACCGCCAAGGCGATTGGCTTAAACGCCGAAACAGTCATCACCGGCAGCATGCTGATGTCAATGAGTGATCAGGCGTTGACCCATGCGGCTGCGGCCACATCAGTTTTTGCAGAGGTGGATCCCAGCCAGAAAGAGCGGATCGTTCGGGCTCTCCAACGCAGTGATACGGTGGTCGGATTTCTGGGCGATGGCGTCAACGATGCACTGGCCCTGCACACGGCCGATGTCGGAGTGTCCGTACATAACGCTGTGGATGTTGCCCAGGAGGCCTCGGACTTTGTCCTATTGAAAAAAGAACTTGCGCTGATTTGTAACGGAATTGATGAAGGCCGCAGGACTTTCGCGAACACCATGAAATATGTGTTGAGCACAACTAGCGCGAATTTCGGAAACATGCTGAGCATGGGATTTATTTCCCTGGTGCTGCCGTTCCTGCCGTTGTTGCCATCACAGATTCTATTGAATAACTTTCTGTCCGATATACCTTCGGCTGCGCTCTCTGGGGATACCGTAGACCCAGCAGTGGT
>JAGWXV010000016.1 GCA_018969705.1 Betaproteobacteria bacterium | reverse complement strand
GGCCATACTTTGTTTGGGTCTGCCATAGCATTTCTCCTTTGAAAGACCTCTTCTTCGTGCTGAACCCGCACGGGGGCTGTCATGACAACGACGGCCGGAGGATCCAACGCCGTCAAACCCGCGATGGGTTTGGATGTCATTTTACGCTGACACATTTAAATGTCAAAAAAATCTGACAGTCTGTTTAGGACAGGTAGTCCCTCCGGTAATTTGCAAACGAGAATGATTCGCATTAATATTATTTTGTTTGCTGCTCCCCGATCGCAGTGACAGTTCTGCTCGGGGTTTTGGGCCCCTGAAAGCGAAGGAGAGAACTAATGTCAGTCAGTCTCAAGCCGACCCGCCTTTGCCGCCGTGTCTTGGGCGGCGCGGTGCTGGCGGCCTTACTTGCACCCTTGTGGCTGCAGAGCCCAGCAGTCCAGGCCCAGCAGAGAGAGCGGGCAGTCAATCTCTACTCCTCACGTCATTACTCTAGTGACCAGGAGCTTTACGACACCTTCACCCGCCAAACAGGAATCAAGGTTAATCAGATTCAGGCGGGCGATGAGGCACTGCTCGAACGGCTCAAAAGTGAGGGCAAGGCTTCGCCTGCCGACGTGATTCTTCTGGCCGATGCGGCCCGCCTCTGGAAGGCGCAAAACGAAGGCCTGCTTCAGCCTGCCAACTCCGCGCTACTGAGAACCGCAATACCCCAAGAATTTCAGGCCGACCAGCTCTGGTTCGGGCTCACCACACGGGCCCGGCTAATAGTCTTTGACCCTGCAAAAGTGAAGGCTGAGCAGATTCAGCGCTATGAAGACCTCGCGAACCCCGCATTCAAGGGCAAGGTCTGCACGCGGTCTGGCACCCACCCTTACATGCTTTCACTGCTTGCCTCCATGATTGCCCATCAGGGGGAGCAAAAGGCCGAAGCCTGGGCAAAGGGTGTTGTGGCTAACCTGGCGCGCACCCCCCGAGGTGGCGATACCGACCAGATTAAGGGCGTGATCTCTGGTGAATGCGCCGTCGCGCTCACCAATTCCTATTACCTGGTTCGGCTTTTGAAATCTCCGAAGGCAGAGGAGCGTGAATCGGCAGCGCGGCTCGGCGTTGTCTGGCCCAATCAGACGAGCTCAGGCACCCACATCAATATCAGCGGAGGTGGAATCGCCCGCTACGCAGCCCACCCCGAGGAGGCCAGACGATTTCTAGAGTTTCTTGCCTCACCGGCCGCCCAGGCCCAGCTGGCCAATTCCAACAATGAGTGGCCTGTTGTCCGAGATGTGCCAATCAGTAATCCGGAGTTGACCCGGTTAGGCCAATTTAAGGCGGAAAAACTCTCGGTCTCAGACCTTGGGAAGCACCAGCCTGCGGCAGCGCGCATCATCGATCGGGCTGGATGGCGTTAGCCCGAGGGGCCTGTCTCGGCTGCCTGGCTCTAAGGCCATCGTTCTAGGCTTTTTTCGGTATTGACCCTTGTCCCCCGAGTGCGGCAGGGGTACTCTTCGGGGGGCTTAGACCAACCGCGGATCCAGCAGACCATGACCAACGTCCACCTCTCCGAAGCTGAGATCGCAGCGATCAGTGGACTGTTGAAATCTGCCCGAGAAAGCCGGGGAGATAACCTGGCCGAAGCGGCCTTCAAGATAGCGCTGTCACCATCACAACTTCGCGCGATCGAAGCGGGAGACCTCAGGCCGTTTTACAGCACAGGCTACTTCTTGCAGGCAGCAGAGCGCTACGCGACTTACTTAGGCGTTGCGCTGCCCACCCGAGAGCCTCCGGCCGCAGAGGTGCCTGCCGCAGAACTACCGGCCGCAAAGGTATCAGAGGCAGTCGCGCAAGCGGCGCCAAAATCAGACGCTACAACCGCTGAGGTTACGACCGCTGATACTGCGCTCGCTGATGCACCACCAGCAGTAGAGGTGTCATCAATGGCATCAATAGCGATTGCGCCAGAATCAAAAACAACGGAAATCTCCGAGCCGCCCAGTGAACGTGAATCGAGAACATTTCCGTGGGGCTGGGTTGCCTTTGCCATTGCTGGCCTGATTACGATCGGTGTGCTCAAAGAAAGCCTTGAGCCCGCGGCGGTCCCGGCACCAACGACGAATGACTCTGCTGCAAGCAGTGCGGCCTTGAGCGAGAATAAATCGACCGATTCCACAGCCACACCCAGCAGTGGAACACCTGCGCCATCCATCAGCACATCGGCTGCATCAACCAGCGCACCTACACCAGCAGCCACTGCAGCCGCGCCATCAACGACGGCCCCGCAAGCACCTACAAGCCCCGCCCCAAAAGCCGCAGCGCAAGTGCCATTAGCGACAACAGGTACAAGTACTGCCGCATCAGCCGTGGCCACTGCGGCAGCTGCCTCGGATGGTGTGCTGGAGGTACAAGTCTCCACTTGGGTGCAGATCGTGAAAAACAACGGAGAAAAAACCAATATCAAAGTAGAGCCTGGACAACGGGTTGAATTTCCCTCGAGCTCCACAGCAGCCGTGGTCTTCGGCCAGCCCGAGAAAGCCAGACTGACCATCAAAGGAAAGCCCGTCAATCTGTCGCCGTTCATCACTCAGGATTCCCCGCCGCGGGGGCTGGTCATCATCAGTCAGATTCGGGATTAACGAAATGGCTAATCGCAGATGCGGGCGAGCCTGGCAGATCCTTGCGCCGTCGCTGATCGCTCTCGGCCTACCCACCGCCTGGGCAAATCCACCCCGCCCGTTTGTGGGCCAAAGCGCAGAGCAGCGCGAGCGGTTTTGTAGCGAAGAGCAGCGCTTTAGTGAGCCCTGGATCCATTGGGCAAGCACCAACCGGGCCTTGTGCGCAAGCCAGTCGCAATCAATCGCTGAAAAAACTGCCTGCTTAAACACAGTCCGCCAGCAGCTCGATGCGCTTCATCTCGAGCATCGCGCGATTTACCTCAGCCAGATGCGCTCACTGCAGCCGGATCATCCTGTCATGCAGGGCATTCTGAATCGTCTGCAGGGCCATAAGCAGGTGGCCTCACTGGCACTGGAGGCCGATCTAAAGCCCGCCGAACTCGCTGCGTTAAGCAGAGAGAACTGCCTGCGGCAGCGCTAAGGCGGGAGCCTTTCTGATGGCCTGGGGCGCACCACGCGAAACGCTGGCCGATCAAATCAATTCCAACGGCTTTCGGCGCTGGCACGAATATGAGCTAACACGAAGTTTTGGCTACCTTGGGCTCGGTGTGCTCTGTCTTGTCGCGGGTCTCGCACTCACAGATGGCGTGATGGAGATCAGAAACCTTCCCGACAGACTCTTTCGAATTGCGCTCAGCTTCGCAGCCCTATGGATCACCGGCTGGTCCTGGTTGCGATTTATTTTGATTCTGATTGTTGCCGAGAGTGTCAGCCGTCAGGCCAGCTGCGATCACTGCCATCGCTACGGCCGCATTGAAGTCATGGATGAGCGCTCCACTGAAGATCTCAGCGTAAAGGTGCTGACCTGCCGCTGCCAGAAATGCGGCCATGTCTGGAAAATGCACTACACCCTACAATGGCGTGATGCACGCATCTGATCTCTGGATTCAAGGAGCGCAACTTCGGTTAAGCCGTCAACGGCAATGGCAGGCACCCGCGCATGACCCGGCAGCCGAAATGCTGAAGCAGCCCGAACTTCGCGCCGCACTTTCGCAATTTCGAGCTGATTTTTTTGGTGCAAAGAAAATAAATCGCTCCGAGGATCGGGCGGCAGGCCACTGGGCGCTGCGTGTTGCGGGCCTTGCATCTCCACCCTCGGTACTACCCGATCAGTTTGCGCCAAATGGCCAGGACCTCCTACCGAAAATGTCGGCAGAACATCAACGGACGCGTGTTCTCGCAGAGTCCATCCGGACAGGAGATTACAAGACCTCCAGCGGCGAGCCGTGTACCGACATCATTCACCTGGGTATCGGCGGAAGCGATACCGGCCCCCACTTACTGATTGAGGCCCTCGGATCCATCACTTCCGGGCCAGCCCTGCGGGCCCACTTTGTGCCAAATATTGATGCGCATGCACTTGCAAGCTGCCTGGCCCGTCTTGATCCTTCACGCACGCTGATTGTCTTGGCGAGCAAATCGTTCGGAACACTTGAGACCCTTACCAATGCCGAGATCTGCCAGGCCTGGATGGCCAGTGCCGGCATCGCACAGCCCAAAGAAAATTTCATCGCGGTCACGACCCACCCCGATAAAGCAATCGCATGGGGAATCGCTGCCCAACGCACGCTCTGGTTTGACGAAAGTATTGGCGGCCGCTATTCCATCTGGGGCCCAGTATCGATTACATCGCGCGCAGTCTTGGGCAATGCCGTAGTTGATGATTTTCTAAAAGGTGGTGCGGCGATGGATGCCCATTTCGCCCAAACAAAAGACGAACAGAATCTGCCAATTCTGCTCGCACTCACCGATGCCCATAATCTGCATCAGCGGGGCATTGCGAGCCTGATGGTGTCAGCCTATGACAGCCGACTGCATCTGCTGCTGCCCTATCTGAATCAACTCTGGATGGAGTCGCTGGGAAAAAGCGTTAGCCAGACGGGAGCGCCACTTCAGAAATCGGCTGCTCCAATTCTGTGGGGTGATGTAGGCACGAATGCCCAGCATTCTTTTTTTCAGCTGCTGCATCAGGCAGCGATTCCCGTTGCGATCGATTTAATCGGAGTCCAAATCCCGGATCATCAATTCGCCGGGAGTCACCGGGCCCTTCTGGCTAATCTGGTTGCCCAGGCCCAGGCCCTTGCCGTCGGCAGGCCAGATGCCGACCCCCAGAAAAGCTGTCCCGGGGGCCATCCTGTCAATCTGTTGATGCTGGAGCGCTGTAACGGAGAAGGCCTGGGTGCATTAATCGCACTATGGGAGTATCGGGTGATGTGCCTTGCGGCCATCCAGCACATCAATCCATTTGATCAGTGGGGAGTGGCACTCGGAAAATCTATCGCACAAGCCGCTACTGCCGCACTCAGCAGTGTGCCGGATGCGGCCGCAAAACCAGAATCCCTTGATGCAATCAGCCAGGCGATTATTGAATCTTTAAAGCGATAACTGCCGAGCGCGCCGAATCATAATTCGGCTAATTAGAAACATGGTCACCACGCCGAGTAGGTCGCCCACCATCATCAGCGAAAGCTGCCAGGGGGCCAGGCCGAAATCAACATCCAGCAGGCCCCACATTAATCCGTGGATGACCGCATTGCAGGCGCAATAGATTCCAGTCATCGCAATCAGGTTCCAAAACGTAATGGGGAGACGGGCAACGCCCATCGCCTGCCGAAGCGCAGCATAGGCCAGTACGATTGCCAAGCAGGCGGCAGTTGTTTCGGCAAGTGACACTAGAACCGGCCGGTCGTGATAAGCCCATGACATCAAAAACCCACCAAGACCAATGCCTAAAACCCCCGGGCTGCCGGCCACCATGATCGACACTACCCTCAAAAACGCGGGAAGGTAAATCAGAGAAATTGATCCGGGAATAATGTCGAACAGTGAGCCTGCCTGCATGGTGAGCCAATGCAGCAGCATGAACGCAGCCGCGAATCCCGCTACCCAATAAAGCTCCTGCAGGACGCGCTGCGGGCTCATATTGGGGTCACGTATTCAGTGACTCAGCCCAGGCGTTGACGCGCTTTGAGAGCCGAGAGAGAAGCCTGCGGGCCCGATCAGTTGGGCTCACGATACGCCGGCGGGTATCACGGGGGTCCACATCCAGGGCGATATACCCCTCGCGCTCTAGAATGGCTAAGCACTTGTGCACCGTGGCGGGCGATGCGACGTGGGAATTCACCACAATGGTCTGCACAAACATGGACTGGCCAGGGGCATAATTCATAGCAATCCATTCCAGCAGGCGCTGGCTGCGATCATCGAGGGTTTTATACTCGGCATCTGACCCGATGACATCCATCAGCTGCCGAAGGTTTATCCACGCATTTTCGTGATTGCTCATGTTTAAGCCTTCTTATCCGCAAAAAATGATGTTCGCGATGCTATCAAGAAATGAGACCAGTGCGTTGAAAAAAACCCGGGCGGGTGTAGTTCAATGGCAGAACGAAAGCTTCCCAAGCTTTAGACGAGGGTTCGATCCCCTTCACCCGCTCCATTTTGAGATTATCGAGATCGCATAAATTCATGCAGCGCAATACCCCATTCGATTTCACGCTACAAAATGCCCAGGGTGAGTCCTGCGTTGCGCAGGCCTGGGCCAAGGTTCAGCCCGGCCTTGATGCCTCCGAGCGATTCGCACTGAAGCAACAGATAAAAGAAGCGTTACGAGAGCGCGATGCTGTCTTGATTGCGCATTACTACGTCGACGGCGATCTGCAGGACTTGGCCCTCGAAACCGGTGGGGTTGTTGCCGACTCGTTAGAGATGGCACGATTCGGCAGAAATCACACTGCCAAGACATTGATTGTTGCGGGCGTGCGCTTTATGGGCGAGACCGCCAAAATCCTAAGTCCAGAAAAAACCGTACTGATGCCAGACCTGGATGCCACCTGCTCGCTGGATCTCGGCTGCCCGGCGGATGAGTTCTCCGCATTCTGTGATGCCTATCCGGATCGGACTGTGGTGGTGTATGCCAACACCAGCGCCGCCGTGAAGGCACGGGCCGACTGGATGGTCACCAGCTCATGCGCGCTTGAGATCGTGCAGCACCTTAAAGACAAGGGCGAGAAAATTCTCTGGGCGCCGGATCGACACCTTGGCCGCTATATCCAAGAACAAACCGGCGCCGATATGGTGCTCTGGCAGGGTGATTGCATTGTGCACAACGAGTTCAAAAGCGAGGAATTGGCCATGCTGCGTCGGGCACATCCGAATGCCCGCGTGCTCGTGCACCCCGAATCTCCAGCAGGGGTTGCAGCGCAGGCCGATCTGGTGGGCTCGACATCGGCGCTTCTGAGGGCGGTTGTTGAGGGTGATGCGACCACTTATATCGTCGCAACCGATAAGGGCCTATTTCATCGCATGCGACAGCTGGCCCCTGGCAAGCAAGTTATTGAGGCGCCGACTGCCGGCGAGAGCGCCACCTGCAAAAGCTGCGCGCAATGTCCCTGGATGGCGATGAATGGGCTGCAAGGGGTACTGCGATGCCTTCACCAAGGCGCCGGAGAAATTCATGTGACGGCTCAGATTCAAAAGCAGGCCCATCAATGTATTGATCGCATGCTCGACTTTACCCAGCAGCGGCCGGGCGCCCTTCGGCCGGGGCTGGTGCCACATCTGGGCGCAGCATGAGCCAGGAGACCCTGGCCCAGGCACGCGCGCGCAATATCCGCGATGCCCTAGAGGAAGATATCGGGCCCTGCGATTGGACTGCGCAGCTGATTGCTCCCGATACTCGGGCCGAGGCTCGGCTGCGGGTGCGTGAGGCCGCCGTGCTTTGCGGACAGGAATGGTTTTCTAGCTGTATCACCCAGCTGGACCCCAAGGCAAGCATTCACTGGCATTACCAAGAAGGCGCGATGATGCCCGCCGACGCCGAGGTATGCGAAATCGCAGGCAATGCGCGGGCTTTGTTAACCGCAGAGCGGCCCGCAATGAATTTCTTACAACTGCTCTCGGCAACGGCAACCCAGACCCGCGCGTTTGCAGATGCAATTGCGGGCGTTAGCCCAAATCCGCGGGGCTGCGTTGTGCTGGATACAAGAAAAACAATGCCGGGCCTTCGTCAAGCTCAAAAATATGCGGTGCGGATTGGGGGGGGTGCAAACCAACGGCTCGCACTATGGGACGGTATTTTGATTAAGGAAAATCATATTCTGGCTGCCGGGGGCATCGCTGCTGCGCTGCGGGCTGCCCGCGCGCTCAATGCGGCGGTATCGATTCAGATTGAGGTTGAATCTCTTGATGAGCTTCGGCAGGCGCTTGATGCCGGCGCAGAGAGTATTTTGATTGATAACTTTTCACTTCAGGAGATGCGCGACGCCGTGTCCGTCAATCGGGGCCGGGCGCTGCTTGAGGCTTCTGGCGGCATCAGCCTAGAGTCCATTAGGGCCGTTGCCGCGACCGGCGTGGACCGCATCTCGGTGGGCAGCATCACCAAGGATGTTAAGGCAATCGACTTCTCGCTTCGCGTGACCGCCCGCCAAGATCAACCCGCAGGCTGAGGGCAAGAGCGTCAATAAAAAAGCCCGGCAGTGGCCGGGCTTTCAGGGCGATCAACCGGGACTTATTTTTTCTTGTTGACTGCGTCCTTGAAGGCCTTTCCAGCTGTGAATTTCACAGTGCGGGCGGCGGCGATTTTGATCGTTTCTCCGGTACGGGGATTACGGCCAGTACGGGCGGCACGCTTTCCAGAACCAAAAGTTCCAAAACCAACCAGCTGCACGGAGTCTCCCTTGGTGACCGTTTTAATGATGGTTGCGATTGTTGCGTTCAGCACTTCATCGACTGACGCTTTCGATGAGTCTGTGGCACTTGCAACCGCTTCAACGAGTTCTGCTTTATTCATGGTGGTTGTAATCTCACTCAAATTATTGAAACGAAGGTCTAGTGTAGCAGGGGCGCGAAACCAGAAAGCAAGTCATACTCAGCTTTCTTCGGAACAGACTGCCTAGGGAATTCCCACCCGCTGTCGTCACGATACCAAAAACAGAAGAACATGCAAGACGATTTTTCACGGCGGATCCGCTCTTTTGTAATGCGAAGCGGACATATCACCCAGTCACAACGCACCACGCGAGAGCGTCTTCTTCCAATGTGGGGCCTGACCTTCCGAAAAGAACCAATTGATTTACAAGCAGTTTTTGGCCGCACAGGGCCGATCGTTTTAGAAATCGGATTCGGTATGGGCGAGACCACTGCGCGCATCGCCCGCCAAAATCCTGAATGGAACATCCTGGCGGCCGACGTCTATCGGCCGGGCGTTGGGGCCCTGCTTGCAAAAATCGATCAGGAGCAAATCACCAATATTCGGATTGTGGAATGGGATGCGGTCGAAGTCCTCGAACATATGTTGCCCAGCAACAGTCTGGATGCAGTTCATATTTATTTTCCCGACCCATGGCCGAAAAAACGACACCACAAACGGCGGCTGATACAGGCGCCATTTATCGAGCTACTGGTGTGCCGGCTCCGCGCAGGCGGCGTGATTCACTTGGCTACAGACTGGCCTGAATACGCAGACCAAATGCTCGCGGTCTGCTCGGCCCACCCACTGCTAAAAAATCAATTCGTGGCAGGCTTTGCACCGCGGCCAACGTGGCGGCCCCAGACCAAATTCGAGGCCCGTGGCCTGCGGCTCGGACACCCCGTCGCGGATCTGCTTTTTCAGAAAATATAGACCGCCATCAACACAAAAATGCCGGCGCAAATGCGATAGACGGCAAAGCTGTTAAAACTGTGCTGACTGACCCATCGAATCAGCCAGCGAATGACTAATAAGGCAGTGATATAGGCCGACAGCAGGCCAGTCGCAAACATGGGCAGATCGGCCAGCTGTAATAAATCCCGATTTCTAAGTAAGTCGTAAGCCCCGGCCGCAATCAATGTCGGCACTGCAAGAAAAAAAGAAAACTCGGTTGCTGTTTTGCGCGACAAGCCAAACATCATGCCGCCAATGATGGTTGCGCCCGAGCGGCTGGTGCCGGGAATCAGGGCAACCGCTTGCGCAAGCCCGAGTTTTAAAGCATCCCAATTGGTCAACTCGGCGCAGTCATGGATACGGACGCGATCGGGATGGTCGCGGCACCAACGTTCAACAGCAAAAATCACCAACCCGCCAAGAATCAACACAATCGCTACCGGCACGGGAAAAAAAAGCAGGCGTTTAATCGCGCCACCAAAGGCCAGGCCCAGTATCGCTGCCGGAATAAACGCAATCAGCAGGTGTCGAGAAAGCTGCCATCCGGGATCCGCCCACCACTGCCGAAGGCCTTGGCGGCCCTGGAGCGTACTAGGGAGTTTCCCGAAAGCCGCAGGAAGTTCGCGGACTGCAATTCCAATAAAACGGTCGCGAAAATTCCAGATCACTGCGACCATTGCGCCCGTCTGAATTGCGAGATCAAAAACCTTGGCGCGCGCATCATCAAAGCCTAAAAGCGCGCCAAATAAGATCAGGTGGCCCGTCGAGGAGACGGGGAGAAACTCGGTCAGGCCCTCGACGATTCCCATGATCAGGGCCTTCACCAGCAGAGGAAGGTCTCGGAGAAGGTCGAGTTGGAGTTCCATAAATTTGGGGACAGTAGTGCAGCGGCATTATGCACTCTGATTACAATACGCGCGATGCAAGAAGCTGCCGTAATCGATATCAATCAAGAAAAGCAGGGCCCGCGCTGGAAGCGTCGCAAGGATGCGCGGCCGCAAGAGCTCATCAACGCCGCCCTAAATCTCTTTGGTGAGTTTGGCTATTCTCAGACGCGGCTCGATGATGTTGCCGCCAAGGCCGGTATCTCGAAGGGTACGGTCTATCTCTACTTCTCAAGTAAACAGGATCTCTTCGAGGCCGTCATTCGCGAGCGGGCTGCTCCTTGGATTGAGGTCATTCGTAATCGCAAAGACGATGTGTCGCAGAGCACGGAAGTTGTGCTGCGCGAGTTCCTACATTGGGGCTGGCAGCAGTTCCTTGAGTCCAAGCTTTACCTGATTGCCCGTATCGTGCTGGCCGAATCAAATAATTTTCCGCATCTGGCCGAGACCTATCTGCGCGAGGTCATGGGCCCGGTGCATGAACAGCTCACCGGCTTACTGGCCCGAGGCATTGAGCGGGGCGAGGTCCAGGGCGAAGTCAGCCGTGAACGCATCAAAGTCCTGCTTGCACCACTGTCTTGGCTTGCCTTGTGGCGGCAGGCCCTCCAAAACCACAGCATCTCGCCCATCGACGAGCAGGCCTACATCCGCGAAGCCATTGATATGGCGGTGCGTAGCGTCATCATCCACAACCCAGGGACACCCCTTCGCAGCGCCTGATGCTAGACTCAGGGCCTTCCTGGAGTCCCGCATGAATCCCGACTTTGCCAACGTTGAGAACGCCCGCTCGAAGATGATCGAGCAGCAGATCCGGCCTTGGAATGTACTGGATCCGAATGTCCTGAATCTGCTGGCAGAGCTTCCCCGTGAGCGCTTTGTGCCCCGGTCCCACCGCCATCTGGCCTTTGTCGATATGGAGCTGCCCCTGCCCCACGGCCAGGTCATGCTGGCGCCCAAGGTCGAGGCCCGCCTACTTCAAGAGCTGAGCCTGCTGCCCGGCGACCGGGTGCTGGAGATCGGAGCGGGCTCGGGCTATATGGCGGCACTCATGGCCCGCCAGGCTGCCGAAGTGCTCACTGTCGAGAAATACGAGGGCCTAGCGGTCATGGCGCGCGATAGCCTAACTGCGGCGGGGATCTCGAATGCAGAGGTGCTGCAGGCCAATGGCCTGGCGGAAGATTCCCGCTGGTCGCGGAGCATGTTTGATGCAATCGCACTTTCGGGTGCCGTGGAAAAAATTCCCGAGCATCTGCTGCGTCAGCTCAATCCCGGCGGCCGCATGGTGGCCATTGTGGGTACCGCGCCTGTGATGCAGGCGGTTTTGGTTGAACGAATTAAATCGGCAGGCAGTTCCACCACCGATAGCCTGAGGCAGTCCGTACTTTTTGAAACCGTTACAAAGCCACTTGAAGATGCCCCAAAAATCTCGCACTTCAAATTTTAAATTTCAGTCGACCGCAGCCGCACTCTTGATGCTGGGCATGGGCTCGGCCTTTGGACTTGATCTTTCGACTGCAGCCCGAGATGCTCTCGGCCATGATGCGGCCTTTCTTGCCGCCAGGAAAAAAGCGGAGGCGGATGCCACGCGCGCCGGCCAGGGCCGGGGGCTGCTGCTGCCCTCTGCAACGGCCACTGTGTCACGCAGCCGTACCGATTTCGATGTTACCGACAACCCGAACGCAAGCACTCGTGCCAGCGCGATCAGCTACTCGGGCCGACTCGGCACCACTTATGTGGTCGCGCTGACCCAGCCTATTTTCAGGCTGGAGCGGCTCGCCACATTTAATCAAGAGAAAGAGCGCTCTCGGGCCGGAGAAGCGAATTTCGCGCAGGCCCGCATTGACGCCCTACTTCGAGTAACGCAGGCGTATTTTGATGTGCTGATCGCCCAAGACAGTCTCGCGAGTGTTGATGCAGAGCTCAAAGCCATTGGTGAGCAGCTGGAGTCCGCAAAACGCAATTTTGAAGTGGGGACCGCCACCATCACCGATCAGCAAGAGGCCCAGGCCCGATTTGATCTGGCGACTGCCAAGCAGATCGCTGCCCGAAACGATCTCGAGGTCAAACGCAGCGCGCTTTCCATCCTGGTGGGTAAGGCCCTGCCGCAGCGGCTGCTGGGCCTTCGCAGTGACGTAAGCCTGCAGAGTCCGGAGCCGTTGGATGTTGCAAAATGGATTGACCAGTCGCGCTCGGCCAACCTGCGGGTACAGGCGGCCCAGTCGGCCGCCGAGATTGCACGCTACGAAGTCACCCGAATCACTTCGGCAGATAACGTCCCAACACTCGATCTTGTGGCCCAGAAACGCCGCGTGGATCCGTTTACGCTGTCTTCAAATGTTTACCCCCGGGCCGAGACCGACACGCTGTCACTTGAACTGTCGATCCCAATTTTCAATGGAGGTATTCCACTGCATCGGGCAAGAGAGGCAATCGCGCTACGTGATAAGGCCGGCTTCGATCTTGAAAACGAACGTCGCACCGCAGAGCAGGCCACACGGACCGCATTTCTCGGCGTTTTAGCGGGACTTTCGCAGGTGAAAGCCTTTGAGGCCGCCGAAAAATCAAGCCGCCTGGCCCTGGAATCGAATCTGCTGGGCTACGAGGTTGGCGTTCGGATCAATATCGATGTACTCAACGCACAGCAACAGCTCTTCACGACCCAGCGTGATCTATCCAAGGCCCGCTACGACACCCTGCTCAATAGTCTTCGACTGAAGGCTGCGGCCGGTGCGCTTGCCGATCGTGACATCGATGATGTCAACGGTCTGCTGGCGAAATAGCCTTTAAAAACTCCAGATAGCGGACAGCGGCGCCGCGATGAACAATTGAAAAATCGATTGCTGCATTAGCCCGCCGCTGCAATTCATGTGGGTCGTCAAGACAACGCCGGCCCTGAGTAATCCAGTCACCAATAGTCGCAATCTCAAACCCCGCACCACAGACCTTCAGTGCGCGCGCGATTTCGTGAAAATTAAACATGTGGGGGCCAAAAAATACCGGCCGGCCGAGCGCACAGGCCTCCAAGGGATTCTGGCCGCCAAGCGGCAGCAGGCTGCCTCCGATCAGCACCAGATCCGACATCTGCAGATAAGCAAACATTTCACCCAGCGAATCGCCGAGCAGCACTGTTGTGACTCCCGACTGCGGCTGCGAATCCCCCGGCGGTAGCTGCCACTGGGCCGACCTGCGGCAGGCCCGCATTCCCTGCGCAGTGATGATCTGTACGACCCGCTCAAAACGCTGCGGGTGGCGCGGCACGATTAGAAGATGATCGTTCTCGGTGAGCTGCTGGTGGGCTTTCGCGCTTGACCAAGCCTGCAGAATTTTTTCCTCTTCATCATCGCGGGTACTCACAGCCGCCCAGATACGGCTGGCAGACGAGATCCCCGACCGCGGATTTTGATTGAAGGCCTCTCGCCAAAGGCGGCCCTGCTCCAGAAATGCCGCCGAAACACTCAGATCAAATTTCATATTGCCAAGCACTGCAATTTTCGGCAGGCGGGCAACGGGCTGCTCGAGGGGCGCCAAGACGAGTAGGCTGCGAAAACCCTCCGCATCGCGCTCGGTTTGTGCCGCGATTCCGGCAAGGCCTGCAACCGCAGGCCAAGATAGCCAGCGCAGCGCAAGCAGACGGCGGCCCGATCGGGGTGAAAGCCGTGCATTGATGAGTGCAATCGGAATCTTTCGATCACGTGCAGCCGCAAGCAGATTTGGCCAAAGCTCAGTCTCCATGAGTGCGCCGATGCCGGGCTGCGCCCACCGCAGAAATCGATCATTGGCCCAGGGCAGGTCGTAGGGCAGATAACACTGCAAAAGCCGCAGCGGCTGCACGCTTAAGACATCAGAAAAACATGTAGCACCTGTCATGCGGCCAGTCGGTGTTGTATGCGTAAGAATGACGCGATGGCCAGCAGACTGGTCCAGCCATCGGCGGATCAGCGGCTCTGCCGCCCGCGTCTCACCGACGGATACAGCGTGAATCCACAGCAGGTGCTCTTTGTCTGTCGAGTTTGTATGCCAATTCGCGAGGGCCTGAGGCGCAGCACCCAAAAAACGCTCCTGCCAGTGCTTCCAATACTCTCGCTGCCGCAGGCCCCGCCACAGCAGATGCCAGATCAGGCCGGGTAGCGCCAGCAGGCCCGCGACGGTGTAGGCCCAGCGTGTGAGCGATTCGATCATTGAGTAAGCCCCAAATCGACGCATGCGTCCAGGACCTGCTGGACCGGAATCGACTCCATGCCGTGGGCCCTGGTCACCACGCGGGCATGGGCTGCCCAATTCGGCGCAAATCGGGTAGCTGAAAATCGCTCAAGGTGTGAGGCTGACATCACAGCAACGGTAGGTGTTCCAAGCGCCACTGCAAGATGCATTAGGCCGCTGTCGACCCCCACCGCAGCTCGCGCAGATCGAAGGTGCTGCGCGAGCTGGGCCAAAGACGACTTCGGCACCAGCCGCGTTCGGCCGCCAATCGCTTTCGTGAGCATCTCTGCCATCTGCTGCTCCTGCGGTGTTCCCCAGGCCAGCTGCACGTCCAGGCCCCGCTGATCTAAGACACGGCCCAATTCGAACCACTCTTGCATCGGCCATGACTTCTCTTGCCGGGTGGTGCCATGAAAAAACATCACAGAATTGCCAAGCGGTCTGTGAGATTCGAGCGCTGTAATCGGGCCGGTCGGCTGATAGCCCAACGCCTGGCCACAGAGCGCGCGCAGGCGCTCAATTGCATGCCAGTGCATGGGCGCATGGACACCCTTCCCGGCTGCCAGACTCGAGAGCGGCTCACGGCTTGTGGGCCAATCGAAACTGAAACGCGCCTGCCTCGGACAGCGGACCGACGCGGTAATCCAAGCGGTCTTCAGTAGGCCCTGAGCATCAATCACTGTGTCGTAAGCCCGTGCCCGGCAGCTGGCAAGAAAACTGCGAATCTCCCGCCGGGTCGCAACCGCAAGCAGGGATTTTCTCCAGCGACGGGTTGCAACGGGAATGACCCGATCGACATTGGTCAATAAGCTGGGTAGCTCGATAAATGCCTCTTCGCAAATCCAATCAAATCGGAGCTCGGGCCGTTGTTGCTGGGCTTCACGGACTGCGGACAGCATATGCACGACATCGCCCATCGAGCTGGTTTTCACCAACAGCACGCGACGCACCGCCGCGCTGTCCTGGGCTACCAATGCCGGCCGATGATCGTGAATTAAAACGGCAGCCTCGCCGTCGGCATCAGCCGGCTGAGGTTGTCACGAAACTCGGCCTGAATGCGGGCCAAGGCCAGATCGCTATCCGCTTCGAATCGCATCACAATCACCGGCGTGGTGTTGGACGGCCGGGCCAGGCCAAACCCATCGGCATATTCGACCCGCAGGCCATCAATCGTGATGCGCTCTTTAGCGCTAGGAAATTGACCCTCGGCACGCAGCCGCTCAATCACCGTGAAATTCTCACCCTCGGCAGTGACCAGCTGCAGCTCCGGTGTTGAGGGTGACTCGGGCAGGGCCTCCAACACCGCAGAAGGATTTTCAGATCTCGAAACAATCTCGAGCAGCCGTGCTGCTGTGTACAGCGCATCATCAAATCCATACCAGCGATCATTAAAAAATGTATGTCCACTCATTTCACCCGCAAGTGGCGCAGCAGTCTCTTTGAGCTTGGCCTTGATCAGTGAATGGCCGGTTTTCCACATCAGCGGCTTTCCGCCATGCTGTCGGATCCACGAGGCCAGGTGCCGAGTGCACTTCACATCGAAAATAATTTCACCCCCGGGCCGGGCTGCCAATACATCGGCGGCATACAACATCAGCTGCCGATCCGGCCAAATGATCTTTCCCGATTTGGTCACCAGGCCCAGCCGATCACCATCCCCATCAAATGCTAGGCCCAACTCAGCATCGGTGGATTGCACACAACGGATGAGATCCTGCAGGTTCTCCACGTGTGCAGGATCAGGATGATGATTTGGAAAACTTCCATCCACCTCGCAAAAGAGTGGATGCACACGGCAGCCCAGGCGTTCCAGCAGGCCGGGACCAATGCCTCCCGCAACGCCGTTGCCCGCATCGACTGCAATCGACATCTTGCGAGACAGATGCACATCGGCAACGATGGCGTTGAGATACTCCTGAACCGTCGCCGAGGAAGAAATCCGGCGGCCACGCTGATTGGCCGCAATTGCACCAGCGAATTGATGGGCCTTTCCCGATACGATGAGTTGCCGAATGCGCTGAATCTCCTCGCCCCAGAGCGTGACGCCTGCCACCATCATCTTCAGGCCGTTGTATTGCGGTGGATTGTGGCTGCCTGTCACAGCGACACCACAGCCACAGCCGGTGCTTACCGTGCCGAAGTAGACCACCGGTGTTGGCACCTGGCCGACATCAATGACATCAATGCCGCTGGCCATTAACCCTTTGGCCAGGGCATCGACCAATGCCGGCCCCGAGTGGCGGCCATCCCGGCCCACCACGCAAGATGACTTGCCTGCCTGCGCCATCATCATGCCGAGGGCCAGTCCGATCGACTCCACCACCGGCTCCGTGAGGGTATCGCCCACAATGCCGCGGATGTCATAGGCTTTAAAAATCGAGGCGGCAGGCTGCACAGAAAACTCCTTTTTTAGAAGTGCGACAATTTGACGCGTATTTTAAAGAACCCTAAGCAAGAATTTCAGAACTATGGCGCGATATGTCGTTGGTGATGTACAGGGCTGCTGGGACAGCCTGGAGGCCCTGGTCGCCCAGATGCCGATCCATCCGCGTCGAGACCAGCTCTGGTTTGTTGGCGACTTAATCAATCGTGGGCCAAAGTCGCTGAAGACACTAAGACGTCTTCAGCATACTGGCAGAAATGTCGTCTGTGTATTGGGCAACCACGATTTACATCTGCTGGCACTTGCTGCAGGCGTACGAAAGGCCCAGCCATTGGACACCCTGCACGACGTCCTGCGTGCCCCCGATCGCCATGACCTGATTGACTGGCTACGCAGGCGGCCTTTGGTCCATGCCGATGGCAATATGCTGATGGTCCATGCTGGCCTCTTGCCGCACTGGACGCTTCGGAAAACCTTAACGCTTGCAAATGCGGTGAGCGCGCGACTGAAAAGCGCACATTGGCAGGAATTTCTGCACGAGATGGTCAACGGTGGCCAGCCACACTGGGCCGACGGACTCGCCGGCCAAAAACGCATGCGGGCCGCTCTGAGTGTTTTTACACGTCTGCGTTATTTCACCGCAGGCGGCATTCCAGAATTTAAAACTAAAGTCGCGCCTGAGCAGGCTGCAGGCCTAACGCCATGGTTTGAGATGCCTAACCGAAAGACTGAAAAGCAGACTGTGATCTTCGGACACTGGTCAACCCTTGGTCTGATGGTTCGGCCAAATCTGATTGGCCTGGATGCGGGATGTGTCTGGGGCCGACAACTGGTCGGCATTCGTTTAGAGGATCGTCGCCTCTACCTGCAATCAAGCCTCGAGGGCGCTGGCGAGGAAGACTGAATCATCCAAGGCCCCAACAGCGGATGCGATGCGTAGGTGGGCCATCTGCGCCAGCATTTGCCGTGTAATCTCAGGCCCCGGCGGCAGCATGGGGTCGAGCAGTTGAAGCCTTGCCTTTAGGCCGCGCGCCGATAGGATCTGCAGCAGCGACTCCATGAAGGTCTGCTCGCCGATATAAGCGGGGATCAGCGAGGGCTGATTGGCCTGAAAATAACGCAACGCGGCAGGCTGCACTGCCGGGGGCTGAGCAACGCGTGGGCCATCATCTTGCCGGGCCCGCACGACCGCCATCGCAAATAAACTGGAATGAAATGGCAGTACCCCGCGTCCATCGGAAGTCGTGCTCTCCGGAAAAAACGCGACATGCTCACCACGATTAAGCCGCTCAATTATGCGGTGGTTCACATGCCGCACCGCATGTCGGCTTGAGCGCTCAATAAAGAGTGTGTCTGCGCCCTGCAGCAGCCATCCCACGAGCGGCCACTGGCGAATTTCCGACTTCGCAATAAAGGTCGCCGGCATCACAGAATTCAGCACAAAAATATCCAGCCAAGAGACATGATTCATCACTACAAGCATGGGCGTTTTGCTCATGCGATAGGAACTGGGCCGAATCTCCAGCGCTACGCCGCAGGCACTCAGCAGTAGCCGCGACCAGATCTTACGCAGCCAGCAGCGTTGGCCGAGGGGAAGGATGCGATACAGCGAAAAGAGCGTGGCCAGCCCGATCACCAGCATCAGCAGCAGTAGGCTAGCCCGCGTAATCAGTCGAATCATTCAAATTGCTTAACGGGATGAGGCACTAAATCCGCCATTGGAACGCTCGAAAACACAACGCCCATCCACCAAGACGGACTGCACGCGGCCCTGCAGCTCGAGGCCAAGATACGGTGTATTCGAGCCCTGAGAAAAAAGCTGCGTCGCCGATACGGTCCAGTGATCCTCGGGATCAAAGATACAAATATCCGCCTGGCCACCCACCGAGAGATGGCC
>JAGWXV010000116.1 GCA_018969705.1 Betaproteobacteria bacterium | reverse complement strand
AACCTGTCTTACATGATGGCCCAGCAAGGCAAGAAGGTGCTGCTGATTGGCTGTGATCCCAAAAGCGATACGACATCCCTGCTGTTTGGTGGTAAGGCCACACCAACCATCATTGAGACATCCTCGAAAAAGAAACTTGCTGGCGAAGAAGTCGCTATTGGCGATGTCTGCTTTAAGCGCGATGGTGTATTCGCCATGGAGCTCGGCGGCCCGGAAGTTGGCCGTGGCTGCGGAGGACGGGGAATCATTCACGGCTTTGAGACTTTAGAAAAACTCGGTTTTCATGACTGGGGTTTTGACTACGTGCTGCTGGATTTCTTAGGCGATGTGGTCTGTGGTGGATTTGGACTGCCGATTGCCCGCGATATGTGCCAGAAGGTGATTGTGGTGGGCAGCAACGACCTTCAGTCGCTCTACGTTGCGAATAATGTCTGCTCCGCAGTCGAGTATTTTCGAAAGCTCGGCGGCAATGTCGGCGTTGCCGGCATGGTCATCAACAAAGATGACGGCACGGGCGAGGCAGCCGCATTTGCGCAGAAAGTCGGCATTCCCGTATTGGCCGCTATTCCAGCCCATGAAGACATTCGGCGCAAAAGTGCAAGCTATGAAATTGTGGGCAAACCGGGCGGCACATGGGGCCCCTTATTCGAAACGCTGGGCAACAACGTTGCAGAGGCGCCGCCCGTGCGGCCGGCGCCGCTCAGTCAGGATGAACTCCTTGGGCTTTTTGCATCGGACACTGTCGGCCGCAATGTCGTGCTGCAGCCTGCCAGCCTGGCGGACATGATGGGCGCTGATGTGCCGGTTCGTCAGAGTCTTGAAGTCGTCTACGAGGCCGTCTGAGCCGATCATGAATAAGCCGATCGATATTCCCATTAAGGTGGTGTCATCGCAGTCCACTGCATCGGCTGCAGTCGGTGGCTGTGGCGCTCCTCAGGAGATGGCGGTCGCAGCTCGGCAGGCCGGAAAAAGCGAAACGCTGGATCGTTACGCGGCCGATTATCCAAAGGGCCCGCATGATCAGCCCCAGAGCATGTGTCCCGCGTTTGGCTCATTACGTGTCGGACTGCGCATGCGTCGCACCGCCACCATTCTTTCGGGATCTGCCTGCTGCGTTTATGGCCTGACGTTCACATCACACTTTTATGGCGCCCGGCGCAGCGTGGGATATGTGCCCTTCAATTCCGAGACCCTTGTTACTGGAAAACTTTTTGAAGATATTCGGGATGCGGTCCATGCCCAGGCCAATCCAGAAAAATTTGATGCGGTTGTCATCATTAATCTCTGCGTTCCCACGGCCAGCGGTGTGCCACTGCAGCTGCTGCCCAAAGACATTAACGGTGTGCGAGTTATTGGCATAGATGTTCCCGGATTCGGCGTGCCAACCCACGCTGAAGCGAAAGATGTCCTGGCCGGCGCAATGCTGCGATTTGCCCGCGAGGAGGTGATGGCCGGCCCCGTTCCTGCGCCAAAGACACGGGTGGCAGATCGGCCCACCGTTACGCTGCTTGGTGAAATGTTCCCGGCTGATCCGGTGGGTATTGGCATGATGCTGGCTCCCATGGGCCTCGCCGCCGGTCCAGTGGTGCCGACCCGTGAGTGGCGAGAGCTTTACACCGCACTCGATGGCGCCGCCGTGGCTGCCATTCATCCGTTTTACACGGCAAGCATTCGTGAATTCGAGGCCGCCGGCCGCCCGATTGTGGGCTCAGCACCCGTGGGTGTTCACGGCACCGAGGCCTGGCTGCAGTCGATTGGCCGTGCTGCGAATATTGCGCAGTCTGCAATTGATGCCGCAAAAAATGCAGTGCTACCCGCAATTCAACAGGCCTTATCCGCTTCACCGGTGAAAGGCCGCATCACATTAAGCGGCTATGAGGGCTCCGAGCTTTTGGTCGCACGTCTACTGATTGAATCGGGTGCTGATGTCCGCTATGTCGGCACGGCTTGTCCGCGCACCATCTGGAGCGATGCCGATCGGCAATGGCTGGAATCGAAAGGTGTACGGGTCCAGTACCGCGCGTCACTCGAGCAAGACCTTGAGGCACTGCATGAGTTCAATCCCGATCTCGCAATCGGCACTACGCCAGTGGTCCAGGCCGCAAAGCAGACCAGCATTCCCGCGTTGTATTTCACCAATTTGATTTCGGCCCGGCCGCTGATGGGCCCTGCGGGTGCCGGGTCATTGGCCCAGGTGATCAATGCGGCCATTGGTAACAAATCTCGCTTTGATCAGATGCACGAATTTTTTGAGTCGGTGGGCGATGGAGATAACGCGGGTGTCTGGGAGGAGGTCCCCAAGGCCCATCCCGAGTTTCGCGAGCTGACACGCCGTCAGCTGGCCAAGCTACAAAAGGCACGAAAATCCGAGGAGATGGGCTGATGTATGTCATCGACCACGATCGTGCAGGCGGCTATTGGGGCGCGGTCTATGTCTTTACTGCAGTCAAAGGCCTGCAGGTTGTCATTGATGGTCCGGTGGGCTGCGAAAACCTGCCGGTGACCTCGGTGCTTCACTACACCGATGCACTGCCGCCACATGAGCTTCCCATTGTGGTCACGGGACTTGCGGAGGAGCAGCTCGGCCGCGAAGGCACTGAGGGCGCGATGAAGCGAGCCCATGCAACGCTGGATCCTGATCTGCCAGCAGTCGTGGTGACCGGATCAATTGCTGAAATGATCGGCGGCGGCGTGACTCCTGAGGGCACCAACATCAAGCGTTTTCTGCCACGGACCATTGATGAGGATCAATGGCAGTGTGCCGATCGTGCAATGCGTTGGCTGTGGACTGAGTACGGCATGCGTAAAGTGCCCGCCCGTCGCCCGCGCAAAGAGGGAGAAAAGCCCCGCGTCAATATCATTGGTCCCGCCTACGGCACGTTTAACATGCCCAGCGATTTGGCAGAGATTCGTCGCCTGGTCCAGGGTATTGGAGCTGAAGTAAATCTGGTGTTTCCGCTGGGCAGCCATCTTGCAGATGTCTCCCGGCTGGTCGAAGCCGATGTCAACATCTGCATGTATCGTGAATTCGGCCGGCTGCTGTGCGAGGATTTGGACCGGCCTTATCTGCAGGCGCCCAT
>JAGWXV010000115.1 GCA_018969705.1 Betaproteobacteria bacterium | reverse complement strand
GCGGATCGGACCCTGCTGGAGTTGATTCGAGAGGACTTGGACCTCAAAGGCACCAAGGAGGGCTGCGCCGAAGGCGACTGCGGCGCCTGCACCGTGGTGGTGGGCCGAATGGAAAACGGCAAGCCGAGCCTGCACGCCATCAATAGCTGCATTCGATTTGCGCACTCGATTCAGAATCAGGTGCTGTTCACCGTTGAAGACCTTCAGCAGCCCAGCGGGCAGCTGCACCCTGCGCAACAGGCCATGGTCGATGAGCACGGCTCCCAGTGCGGCTTTTGCACTCCCGGTTTTGTCATGAGCTTATTTGCAATGTATGAGCGTTATGTACGGCATGACATTGCCATTACCCGCGAGCAAGCGCAGACGGATCTTTCCGGAAATCTCTGCCGCTGCACTGGCTATCGGCCGATCCTGGATGCTGCATGTCGCATGCCGCATTACCCCAAGGCCCTGGTCAGCCACGAGGCCTTAATCGCATGCCTATCGCAAGCCACTCAGTCTTTACCCGAGACCCCACCGCTGGCTGAGGCCGCATCGTTTTATTTTCAGCCCAAGCGATTGGACTCGGCCTTGATGGCCCGCGCGACACACCCACAGGCCTTGGTGGTGGGCGGTGCAACCGATGCGGGCTTATGGGTGACCAAGCGACACGATCATTACGCCAAGATCATTGATGTCTCTCGCGTACAAGAACTCCGCAGCGTCTCGGAGACAGCGGACGAACTTGGTCTGGGCGCCGCCGTGCCCTTAAGCCAAGCATTTGCGGTGCTCAAGCAGCATTTTCCTCGGACCCAGGAATATCTGGATCGCTATGCGGGGCTGCCGATTCGTGAGTCGGCCACTTTGGGCGGCAATATCGCCACCGGCTCACCGATTGGCGACTCCATGCCCCTGTTGATTGCACTCAATGCACGGCTTACGCTGCGCTCAGCATCAGGCATGCGGCATTGCGCGGTGGAATCGTTTTACACCGGCTATCGCAAGAATCTTTTGGCAGCCGATGAGCTCATCACTGAGATCAGTATTCCACTTCAAAGAGATTCTTTTGTCGTGGCGTATAAGCTCTCAAAGCGCCGTGACGATGACATCTCGATTGTTGCCCTGGCGCTTTCCATGATCGTGAAAGCAGGCGCGGTCAGTGCGATTCGCATTGGCGTGGGCGGCATGGCGGAGCGTCCGATGCGGGCAATGGCTGCTGAGCAAAAACTATTGGGCCAGCCACTTTCTGCGTCAGCAATGAAGGCCGCAGCCGATTGCATTGAAAAAGAATTCACCCCCATTTCCGATATGCGCGCCTCTGCCGAGTATCGCTCGCAGGCAATTGGCCAGCTGCTCCAACGGGCCTGGCTGGATTGGAGCGCGCGATGACGGTAGGACAGCCCACCGCCCACGAGAGCGCTCGGGCCCAGGTCACCGGCGAGGCCCGCTATATCGACGACATTCCGGAATTAAAAAATACCCTGTATGCAGCGCCCATTCTCTCCACGGTCGCATACGGCGATTTGCTGTCAGTCGATAGCGCGCACGCCCTGCAGATGCCGGGCGTGCGGCGTATTGTTTTAGCAGAAGATATCCCTGGCGATCCGCTGCTGGCCACCTCGATTGGCGATGAGCCTATCTTTGCGCAGCGGGAGGTGCTCCATATCGGCCAAGTGATTGGCCTGGTGGTTGCTGATTCGGTTAACGCCGCGAGGCGGGCAGCCAAGGCGGTCAAGGTGGTGATCAAAGAAAAGCCGCCGGTGCTTGATGTCTGGCAGGCAGTGAAAGCACAGCACTTTGTGCTGCCGCCCGTTCGCGTAACGCGGGGCAACGCACAGGAAAAAATAAAACAGTCTCCGCATCAGCTTGGGGGTGAATTTAGTGTCGGTGGCCAAGAACATTTTTATCTCGAAGGCCAGGTGGCCTATGCCTGCCCGCAGGAGCAGGGCCAGTGGCTCATTTACTCCAGCACGCAGCATCCAGGTGAGGTGCAGCACTGGGCTGCCCATGCTTTGGGAATCGAAAATCATGCGGTCCGCATCGAGTGCCGACGCATGGGCGGCGGATTTGGCGGCAAGGAGACCCAGGCCGGCCAGCCGGCAGTCTGGGCCGCCATTGCAGCGATGCTCTGCGGTGCGCCGGTGAAGCTGCGGCTTGATCGCGATGATGACTTCATGATCACGGGCAAGCGCCATCCTTTTCATTACCAGTATCGGGTTGGCTTTGATGCGGAAGGCCTGATTCATGGCCTAGAGGTCACCATGGCGGTGGACTGCGGGTTCAGCGCGGATTTAAGTGGGCCGGTGGCAGACCGTGCAATCTTTCATGTCGATAACGCCTACTTCTTATCCGATGTAGAGATTCATTCTTATCGCTGCAAGACCCACCGCCAGAGTCAGACGGCCTTTCGTGGCTTTGGTGGCCCGCAGGGCATGATGGCCATCGAGACCATCATCGGAGATATCGCCCGCCACCTGCATCAAGATGCACTCGATGTTCGCATCCGCAATCTCTATGGCGGCCCAGGCCGTAACGAGACCCACTACGGCATGCGCGTGGAGGATGCACCCATCGATGAAATTCTGGCGGACCTGGAAAAACGCGCCGAGTATCGCAGGCGTCGCCAAGAGATCAGCGCCTTGAATCAGAGTGCATCTCGCTTGAAGCGGGGCATGGCGATTACGCCAGTGAAATTCGGCATCTCATTTACCGCGACACAATTCAATCAGGCTGGCGCCTTGGTCCACGTGTACACCGATGGCAGTGTGCTCGTTAATCATGGCGGCACCGAAATGGGCCAGGGGCTGCACACCAAGGTCTGCCAGGTGGTCGCACAGACACTTGGGGTCTCGCCATCTCGGGTCAGCATCAGCGCCAGTGATACCTCCAAAATTCCCAACGCATCGGCCACGGCGGCCTCAAGCGGCACCGATCTGAATGCGATGGCAGCCCATCTGGCTGCGCTCGAAATCCGCCATCGGCTCGCGGCGCTGTATGCGGAACTGCATCACGGCAAGGCCGAAGACATCATGTTTTCTGCAGATAGCGTGCAAGATGAGTCTGGCCGCGGGCCAAAGATGGCTTTTGTGGAACTGGTGAAAAAGGCCTACTCGGCGCGGATTCAACTCTGGAGCGATGGTTTTTATAAG
>JAGWXV010000015.1 GCA_018969705.1 Betaproteobacteria bacterium | reverse complement strand
GCGGTTCGAGCGCAGGCCCAAGCCTCGGGATGTGAGATCCAAGGTCAGATCGACCGCCTTGGAAAACTCAGCGTTGCCATCACCCATCATTCTGACTTTGCCTTTGGCGCCGAGCTCACGGCCCCAAGAGCCCATCACAAAAGCATCGTTGACGCTGACGCACCAGACTTCATCAACGCCTTTGGATTTCAGCTTGTCATGGTGAGCGACAAAACCCGGGACATGCTTGGCGGAGCAAGTCGGGGTATAGGCGCCAGGCAGGCCAAAAATGACAATTTTCTTGCCCTTGATCAGGTCAGAGACCTGCAATGCGTTGGGGCCGATACTGCAGCCACCCGTCGCCTCATCGAAGAATTCATAGAGGGTCGCGTTGGGAAGTGCTTGGCCGACTTGGATTGGCATAGGAGTCTCCTTTTCTAAAAACGCAAGACTATGCCAAAAAAAAGAAAGGCCCGGGGGCATCGGGCCTTTCTCTGCGGTGGGGAAACCTAAAAAATGCTGATCAGTCTGCCTGCTTGCGCAAAAAGGCAGGGATATCGAGCCGATCCATACCGCTTTCCTGCATTGCATCGACACGTGCGGCCGCCTGACTACGAGGATCACGCCAGACTGTTGGCTGGTCGTATTTGCTGTAATCGACTGACGGCACCACAGGCGGCGCAGCCGATGGGCCAAGGCCGGACGCCGGGGACTGTCCCGGCACGAAGCCCGTGGCCATCGGGTTTTGCATGGCAAATCCGATGTTATCGGTGCCGGTTTTCTGCATCACGGCCTGGGCGCTGTTGTGGACCAGCGTCGGGGTCCGCTTGCGGCCAAGGCCGGTGGCCACCACGGTCACACGCAGCTGGTCATCGAGACTGTCGTCATACACAGTGCCCAGAATAATCGTGGCGTCCTCCGCGGCAAAGGTGCGAATAGTCTCCATCGCGACACGGGTCTCTTTGAGTTTCAGTGCGCGGCTGGCGGTGATATTGACCAGGATGCCGCGGGCACCGGATAAATCAACGCCCTCAAGCAGCGGCGACTGGACCGCATTCTCGGCAGCAATGCGGGCCCGATCTTCGCCCGCGGCACAGGCCGTGCCCATCATGGCCTTGCCCTGCTCACTCATCACCGTCTTGACATCTTCAAAGTCAACGTTGACCAGCCCCTCGACATTGATGATCTCCGCGATGCCGGCGACTGCGTTATTCAGCACATCATCAGCAGCGGCAAAGGCCTCGATCTGGGTTACGTCTTCTCCCAGCACTTCTTCGAGTTTTTCGTTCAACACAATAATCAACGAGTCGACGCGGCCCTCCAACTCGCCCAGGCCCCGCTCGGCGGCTGCCTCACGGCGCACACCTTCAAAGCTAAAGGGCTTGGTCACCACAGCAACTGTCAATGCCCCCATTTCTTTGGCAATTTCAGCGACCACCGGTGCTGCGCCGGTGCCCGTGCCGCCGCCCATTCCGGCGGTAATAAAGACCATATGTGCGCCGCGTAATGCATCGGCAATGCGCTCGCGGTCCGCCTCGGCGGCAGCCTTACCTGCATCGGGACGGGCGCCTGCACCCAGTCCTGTGCCGCCGATCTGCAAGGTATTACTGGCTTTTGATTTGGCCAACGCCTGGGCATCGGTATTGATGCAGATAAATTCCACGCCCTGCACACCACGGGAGACCATGTGATTGACCGCATTGCCGCCCGCACCGCCCACGCCCACCACCTTGATAATGGTGCCCTGAGTTTCCGTCTCGAACATTTCAAAATTCATTACTGCCTCCTGATCAGAAGTTAAAAGTTCCCCACAAACCACTGCTTCATCCGCGCAAGGGTGTCCTTAAACGAACCACTGCTGACGACCTCCTTGCGGCCCCGGATCCATTGCAATCGCGCCTCTTCCAGCAGCCCCATGGCCGTGGAGAAACGCGGATTGCTCACCACATCGGAAAGATTGCCGCGATAGGCGGGCACTCCGATGCGTACTTGTTTTAGAAAAACATCCTCACCAAGCTCCACCATGCCGGGCAGCATGGCGCTACCCCCCGTGATCACCACCCCTGAAGAGAGCAACTCTTCGTAGCCGGATTCACGGATGACATGCTGGACTAAAGAAAACAACTCCTCGATGCGCGGCTCAATCACCGCGGCAAGTGCCTGACGCGAAAGCTGCCGGGGCTGCCGATCCCCAAGGCCGGGCACCTCAAACCAGGCCTGCGGATCCGCCAATGCCTGCTTCGCAATTCCCTGACGAATCTTGATGGCCTCCGCCTCATGGGTGGGAGTGCGTAATGCCATCGCAATATCGTTGGTGATTTGATCACCTGCAATCGGAATCACTGCGGTATGCCGAATGGCGCCGCCCGAAAAAATCGCGATATCGGTGGTGCCGCCACCGATATCCACGAGTGCCACACCGAGCTCTTTTTCATCCTTGGTTAAGACCGAATGGCTCGAGGCCAGCGGCTGCAAAATGAGCTCATTGACCTCCAGTCCGCATCGGCGTACACACTTAATAATGTTTTGCGCCGCGCTCACTGATCCGGTGACGATATGAACGCGAACCTCCAGCCGCACGCCGCTCATTCCAAGGGGCTGGCGGACATCGTCTTGGCCATCGATCATGAATTCCTGCGGCAGCACATGCAGCACCTGCTGATCAGAGGGAACGCTGACTGCAGTGGCCGTCTCAATCACCCGATCGACATCGGTCTGCGAAACCTCTTTTTCTTTGATGGCCACCATGCCGGTCGAGTTAAAACTCCGAATATGGCTGCCTGCAATGCCAGTCCAGACTGCGGCGATCTTGCAATCGGCCATCAGCTCCGCATCTTCGAGCGACTTCTGAATCGACTGGACCGTTGCATCAATATTAACGACCACACCTTTCTTAAGGCCCTCGCAATCGGCCTGTCCTAAGCCGATGACCTCAAGCCGGCCATCCTCGAGAATCTCCGCAACAATCGTGACGATCTTGGAAGTTCCAATATCGAGGCCTACGATTAAGTTTTTGGCTTCACGCGTCATTTGGTGTCCTCAAAAAATTCTTCGGGCGCAAATTCATGTGTGCACTCCAATACAAAGCGGTGTTGGATCCGCGACGACCGGTGTAATTTCAACGCCGGCCGCAAGCGGCACAAATGCGTAGCCGATGGCATAGCGAAGATCCGCCCGCGCCAGCCGCGGCGGTTCACCCGGCAATCCCAGCCGCTGTGCCAGCCAGGGCTGGGTTTTGACAAACATACGAACCCGCTCCTCGACGGGCGTAGCAAGTGCATCGCGCCCGAGCTCTAGCACCAGGCCTCCAGTGAGCTCTGCCGTCCAGGCGTATTGCTCGGAAAGCGTAAGCCGCCGCAAATGCCGCTGCGTTGGCGCAATCCACTGGGCCAATAAGCGGGCCCGATCCAGCACCAGACGCTCACTGCCCGCAGGACCGGCCAAGGGAATGAGCCGGCAGTTTTCTTCATGATCCGCAGCCAGTGCTGCAAAAGACTCGCCGGCATCATTCACCAGCCGACCGTTGGGCCAGACGGCGACAGCGCGTTGCTCCTCAAGCCGAACCAGCAGACGATTGGGCCAGATGCGCCGAACCGTCACACTGCGAATCCAAGGAATCGCCTGCAGCGATCGATGGACCTGAACCAAATCTGCCGACAACACGGTGCCGTTTAAGGCCTCTGCCACCGCGGCATGAATCTGTGAGGCCGATACATGTTTTAAATCACCGGCAACAGATTCCACAATTACCCGCTTCACAACAAAGGCAGGACGATTGGCCATCCAGAAAAAGAAAAGTCCAACCAGCGCCAGGCCCGAAATCGCAACCAGCAGGCCCGAGAGGCGATTTAACCTTGCAGGCGAATTCCAGAAATCCCGCATCGGTGAGGGCCTCATTGGACAGCCCCAATCTTCAGACTGGCCTGAGCCAGAATCCGCAATACCAATTCGTCGTAGGGAATGCCCGCGGCCTGGGCGGCCATTGGCACCAGCGAGTGATCCGTCATGCCTGGCGATGTGTTGATCTCCAGAAGCATGGGATCAGTTTTGCTGTCCCACATGAGATCCGCCCTCGCCCAGCCCGCACACTGAATCGTCTCGAAGGCATCAATCGATAAAGACTGGATCTGCTGCGTGAGCGCTACATCAATTGGTGCCGGGCAGAGATAGCGTGTCGCATCTCCGAAATATTTATTCTGATAGTCGTAACGGCCTTCGGGAGCTTGGATCTCGATGACTGGCAGGGCCTGTGGCCGGCCCGATGCATCCTGCAAGACCGCACAGGTAAATTCACGGCCCGAGACAAACTGCTCTGCCATGACCGACTTATCGTATCGGCGGGCTGATCGATAGGCCTCTGCAAGATCCGACTGCCGATCCACGCGCGTAAAACCAAGTGATGAGCCTTCCATCACGGGCTTGACCGCCATCGGCAGCCCGAGCCGCTTCACGACCCGATCGGCATCAAAGCCTTCAGAGAGCAATTCAAAATCAGGTGTTGGTAGCCGGGCCTGCTGCCAAATCCGTTTCGTAATGGCCTTATCCATGGCCACACTGCTGGCCATTACACCGCTTCCTGTGTAAGGGATTTTCAATAATTCAAGCAGGCCCTGCACGGTGCCGTCTTCACCAAATCGGCCATGCAGTGCGACGAAAGCACAATCCACCGCCTCATCCCGTAGCGCCTGCACAGGCCGCTCAGCAGGATCAAAACCAAAGGCATTCACGCCGCAACGCTGTAATGCAGCCAATACGCCGGTGCCGGATCGCAGAGAAATCTCGCGCTCGGCTGACTCACCGCCTAAGAGTACCGCAACACGTTTAAAGGCAGGCCTTGTGTAATCCCCGAGGTTCATCTGGCCTCCTGGGTTCGGAGTGTGGCGGCGACTCCACCGATGGAGCCCGCGCCCATACAAAGCACAACATCACCATCGCGCGCATACTCGCGAATGCGGTCCGGCATCTCTTGAATCGATTCCACATAAATCGGCTCCACGCGGCCAGCAACCCGGATCGCCCGCGCAAGGGCCTTGCCGTCTGCCGCAGCAATGGCCGGTTCGCCCGCTGCATAAACTGGAGCGAGCAAGAGCTGATCTGCCTCGCCCAGCACGCGCACAAAATCTTCAAATAAATCGCGGGTACGGCTGTATCGATGCGGCTGAAACGCAAGCAAAATTCGCCGGCCCGGATAGGCGCCTCGGGCAGCGGCAAGCGTTGCGGCAAGCTCAGCAGGATGGTGTCCGTAGTCATCGATCAATGCGAAGTGGCCACCGCCTGCAGCCGGCAGCGATGCATCCACCTGAAAACGTCTGTCCACGCCACGAAAATCTCTGAGCGCAGCAACAATGGCCGTATCTTCAAGGCCAAGTTCAGTCGCAACCGCAATGGCCGCCAAGGCATTTTGTACGTTGTGCCGGCCAGGAAGATTTAAGGTGATCGGGCAGGCAGGCTCTGCCTCGCGATGGACCACAAACCGCATGGCCGGCCCGTCGGCCTGAACTTCCGACGCACGCACCTGCGCATCTTCAGAAAAACCATAGGTCACAACCGTTTTAGAAATCATCGGAATGATGTCTCGTACAAACGGGTCGTCGACACAGACTACCGCCGTGCCATAAAACGGCAGCCGCTGCGTAAATGCGATGAAGGCCTGCTTTAATTTGGCGATGTCATGGTCATAGGTCTCCATGTGGTCTTCATCGATATTGGTGATGACCGCAATCATGGGCAGCAGATTTAAAAAAGAGCCGTCCGACTCATCGGCCTCTGCAACAATGTAGTCACCAAGTCCAAGCCGCGCGTTCGCGCCTGCGCTGTTTAAACGTCCGCCGATGACAAAGGTTGGGTCGAGCCCTGCCTGGGCCAATACGCTCGCAACAAGACTCGTGGTGGTGGTCTTGCCATGGGTGCCCGCAATCGCAATGCCTTGCTTTAACCGCATGAGCTCACCGAGCATCAAGGCCCGTGGCACCACAGGGATGCGACGCAGTCTTGCGGCGCGGACCTCTGGATTCTCCGGCCGCACCGCGCTTGAAATCACCACGGCATTGGCCTGGCCAAGGTGGTCGGCAGCATGATCATAAAAAATTGTGGCCCCAAGGCCGCTGAGCCGCTCCGTTGCGGCATTTCGCGCGACATCAGATCCCTGGACCCGATAGCCCAGCGTGAGCAGCACTTCCGCGATGCCGGACATGCCCGAGCCACCAATTCCAACGAAATGAATCGTCTCAATCTTGTGTCTCATGGGCTGCGCTCCGTGAGTGGCGATAGCGCAACGGATGTCACAATCTGCACGGCCTGATGGGCAGCATCCTTTAGGCTCAATGATCGGGCCCGCACCGCGCGTGCAAGCAGTGTCTGCCGAGTGCAGGCCGCAAGCCAAGACACCATCTCAGCGGATGCCAGCTGGTCCTGGGGCATCATCCATGCAGCTTGCTGCTCCACGAGTGCACGGGCATTGGCTGACTGGTGGTCATCAATGGCGTGAGGCAGGGGCACGAACAGGGCCGCAACACCTGCGGCCGCGACCTCTGTCACCGTTGATGCGCCTGCGCGGCAGATCACCAGATCCGACTCACCATAGGCCGCCTGCATATCTTCAATAAATGCGCTGCACTGGGCCGCCACGCCCAGCCTGCGGTACTCGGCCGCCACCATGTCACGATCGGCCGCCCCGGTCTGATGAAAAATCAAGAGCGGCTGGCCCGCAGCGATCACTTGCGCAAAATAAGTGGGTAGCTGGCGATTGAAGGCCGATGCGCCAAGGCTGCCGCCGATCACCAAGAGCTTGAGCGGGCCATGGCGTTCTCGATAACGCACCTCAGGATCAGCGAGTTGGAAAATTTCTTCGCGCACGGGATTGCCCACCAGAAGGGCGCGAGACGGTGCATAACGAGTGCCTGGAAAGCTCACCATGACGCGAGAGGCGAGGCGGGCAAGCCAGCGATTCGCCGTGCCCATGACCGCATTTTGCTCATGCACACAAAGCGGAATGCGCCGCATCGAGGCCACCATGCCAATTGGAAAGGTCACATAGCCGCCGAAGGCGACGACCACCTCGGGCCGCGCCAGAGAAAAAATTGCAAAGGCATCGCGGACCGCACGAAAAAGCCGCAGCGGCAGACTCAGCCAGGCCATGGCTCCCCTGCCACGAAGTCCGCTAAAGCGCAGAATGTGTAAGCCGATGCCCGCCCCAGGGATGATCCGCGCCTCAAGCCCGCGGTCAGAGCCGACCCACTCAGCATGCCAGCCCCGCTGCATCATGAGCCGCGCAACGGTCAGCGCGGGAAAGACATGGCCACCAGTGCCCCCAGCAGCAATGAGCACGCGCGGCATCGTCATGCTTTTGACCCTCGAACATGCTGCCGATTCTCTGCATCGATACGCAGCAGCGTGCCCATCGCGATGCAGACGGCCAGCATGGAGCTTCCACCGTGGCTGATAAACGGCAGCGTCAGGCCTTTGGTAGGCAGCAATCCAGTATTCACGCCGACATGAATCAGCGTCTGCAGCCCGAGCCAGACGCCGATACCTTGGGCAACCAGGCCGGCAAACAGCCGCTCTTGTGACATGGCAGTGCGGCCGATTTCGATGGCACGGCGGACAATAAACGCGAACGCCAGAATCACCAGCGTGACACCAACGAAGCCGATTTCCTCACCCATCATGGCGAAGATAAAGTCGGTGTGTGGCAGCGGCAGATGGCCCATTTTCGCGATGCCTGTGCCAAGACCTGAACCAAAAAATCCGCCGCGCCCAAAGGCAATTAACGCACCGCAGAGTTGAAAGCCGGTGCTTTGGACCTGATCGGGATCACAGGGCGAAAGATAGGAAATCAGTCGCATCAGTCGCCAGGGCGTTAGCCAGACCATCACCACAAAGACGGCGCCTAAGGCCAGCAGTAGGGGCACAAAAATTCTCAGGCTCATGCCGCCAAGAAATAGGATGGCTGCAGTAATCAGCGTGATTACCATGGTCGATCCCAGGTCGGGCTGATACAGCAGCAGCAGCATGACCAACGACATTAAAAAACCAATCGGCAGTAGGCCCCGCACAAAGGTATGCATGCGGTCCTGTCGACGGACAACATAAGCGGCCGCAAATAGGAGTGAAAAAAACTTCATCAGCTCGGCGGGCTGAAGGGTAAAAAGGCCCAGCGGAATCGCCCGAACAGCACCATCTTTCAGAATCGCTGGGCCCAGCACAATCTTCATCGCAGCCACCACCAGCAGCAGCGCAATCCCGAGAAAAAACAACGGCGTTGAGAGGGCCTGAAGCATCGTGCTGGGAACGCGCGTCATCATCAATAACGCCGCTAGTCCGATCAGCAGATGAATCGGATGGCCCCGCATACTTCGCCAAAATACTGACTCCGCATTGTTGCTGGGCAGCGGCAGATTGGCCGAATACACCATGACTAAACCAACCAGCAGCAGGCCGACAAAGACGGAGACCAGAATTCGATCTGCACCGATCCACGACATGGGGGCCATCGGCTGCTGATTCAGCATGAGACTCCCTGCGTAGCGGCCATCTCCTGCACCGCCTCACAAAAATGATTCGCCCGCTCCACGTAATTGGCATACATATCGAAACTGGCGCAGGCCGGCGATAGCAGCACAGCCGCATGCCCAAGCCCGAGTTGTTGGGCGAGAGCCACGGCCTGTTGCACCGCCTGGCCCATATCCTGAGCCGCGACGGTCGTCAGGCCCGCCTGCTGCGCGATCTGTCCAATCGCGGGGCCATCTCGACCGATCGTGACAACCGCCTTCGTCGAGCCGCGCATTGCGGCAAGCAGCGGCGAAAAATCCTGGCCTTTTCCATCACCGCCTGCGATCAGAATTACCGGCAGTGTCAATCCGTTTAATGCGGCAGCAGTTGCGCCGACATTGGTGCCTTTGCTGTCATCAATAAACTCAAGTCCCTGCAGATGCGCAATCCACTGCATGCGATGGGCTCCGCCACGAAACTCCCTTAAGCCGTGCAGCAGTGGGGCCAAAGCGGGGGTGACCGCGCGGCAAAGCGCTAGGGCGGCCAATGCATTCATTGCATTGTGCCGGCCACGTAAACGCAAGGCGTCAGCAGGCATCAGGTGATGCAGCCGCGCCTCGTCGTGAGCATCGGCCATCGTCATCCAAGAGATGCCCTCTTCCCGCAGACCAAAATCGCCCGGACGATTGGGCGGCTCAGTCCCAAACGTGCAGAGATGGCGATGCGGTGCCATCAGTGCCATCACTCGCGCATCCTGTCGGTAGCCGATGCAGAGCACGTCCGACCGCTCCGGGTCAATTCCGATGCCGTAGACCCTTCCCTTTGCAGCGACGTAGTCTTCGAAATCTCGATGCCAATCAAGATGGTCTTCAGAAATGTTCAGGCAGACCGCCGCCGTCGGATGAAAATGCTGGGCATACGCCAGCTGGAAGCTCGAGAGCTCCAAGACCCAGACCTCGGGAAATCGACTCGCACCCTCGCGGGCCATGACTGCATCGAGAAGCGATGGGCCGATGTTGCCGGCCTCCTGGGCATCAACGCCAGCGCGTCGCAGTAAGGCGGCCGTCATCTGCGTCGTGGTGGTTTTTCCGTTCGTGCCCGTGATCGCAAGAATTTTTGGCAGCTCAAGCGGCAACGCAAGATCGTGGGCCGCATCCCGCTGGCTACTGGCATGGGCAGCATGATGGATGGCCCACTCAAATAAATCGAGCTCACCTACAACTCTGATTCCGCGTGCGCGTGCTGCTGCAAGCAGCGCATGGGCTGGGCCTGCATGCTCGGGGTGGGGCGATAAGCCCGGACTCGGGATGATCAGATCGACACCCTCACACCAGCTCGAATCAAATGGCGAAGCTAGGCCGAGATGCAGCGCGATCTGCTGCTGGCCATCGAGGGCTTGCAGGCGCTCCAAGCCGGGCGGCGCGGCCCGCGACTCCAAGACCGAAATCCGTGCGTCTTGGCGCATCAGCCAACGAATACAGGCCAGACCCGACTCGCCACAGCCCAGCACTATGACATGGCAGGACGACCAATCAAAGGCCATCGGAATGGCTGGAACACGCTCGAGAGGAGATGCTGTGCTGGCGGTCTTTGAAATTCCCATAAATCCTTTAGATCAATTGAGTTAACGCAGCTTGAGCGTTGACAGCCCAGCAAGCACGAGAATCATGGTGATAATCCAAAAGCGAACTACGACCTGAGTTTCCTTCCAGCCACCGACTTCGAAGTGATGATGTAAAGGCGCCATTCGAAGAATGCGTCGGCCTTCGCCAAAACGTCGCTTTGTGTATTTGAAATAGCCCACCTGCAACATCACCGACAGGGTATTCATCACAAATACTCCGCCCATGATGAACAACACGATTTCCTGTCGAACCACAACCGCCACAGTGCCAAGGGCACCGCCCAGTGCCAGCGCGCCAACATCCCCCATAAAGACCTGGGCGGGATAGGCGTTAAACCAAAGGAAAGCCAGGCCTGCGCCCACCAAGGCTGCGCAGAACACAGTGAGCTCGCCCGCGCCTGAGATATAGGGAATTAATAAGTACTTCGCGAAAACCGCATTGCCGGAGGCATAAGCAAACACGCCCAGTGCGCCCGCAACCAAGACGGTCGGCATGATGGCCAGGCCATCTAATCCGTCAGTCAGATTGACTGCATTGCTTGAGCCGACGATCACAAAATAGCTCAAGACCATAAAACCGAAAACGCCTAGCGGATAGGCGACCTCCTTGAAAAAAGGAACAATCAAGTCTGCCCGCTGGGGTAAGTCAATCGAAAACCCATTCGTCACCCACTGCGTAAATAAATCCCAGGCCTGAGCATTACTCTGTGCTGGCACAGAGAAGGCCAAATAGACAGCGGCCATGATTCCAATCACCGACTGCCAGAGATACTTCCATCTTGCAGGCAGGCCAACCGGATCTTGATGAATGACCTTGCGATAGTCATCGACCCATCCGATTGCACCGAAACCCAGCGTCACAATCAGCACCGCCCACACAAAGCGGTTGCTGAGATCTGCCCACAGCAGCGTGGTCACACCGATGGCCAACAGAATCAATGCACCGCCCATCGTGGGTGTGCCGCTTTTTGAGAGGTGGGTCTGAGGGCCGTCATCGCGCACGGCCTGTCCCACCTTCATCTCGGTCAGCCGACGAATCACAAAAGGCCCCAGCACCAGACCAATGCCCAGCGCCGTCAGGGCTGCCAGTACGGCCCGTAGCGTGATGTAGTTCAGGACGTTAAACGCCCGGATGTACTGTTCGAGCCAATCGGCAAGAATTAGCAGCATGTGGCCTGGCCCTCCTGCTGCCGCGCAATCGCCTGCACGACCCGCTCCATGCGCATAAAACGCGAACCCTTAATCCACAGCGATGGCCGATGCTGTGCCTGCTGCTGCACACTGATCCAGTGCGTTACCGACTCGATCAGCGCAGAGATCTCATCGAAAAACTGGCCAACCCCAGTCTGGCGATGGGCCAGTGCCATGGCCTCGCCATGTAACCAGATGGCATCGAGCTGACGCTGGGCGGCGTAATCAAGCACCTCGCGATGAAACTGCGGCCCTTGATCGCCGACCTCGCCCATGTCTCCCAGCACCAGGGCACGCGGAACACCCATGCGGGCCAAGGCGTCAATGGCTGCTCGGACCGAATCGGGATTTGCGTTATACGTGTCGTCGACCAAAGTGCCGCCCGCGGGGATTGCAATCGCACGGCCACGGCCTGCCACCGGCTCAAACATATTTAATGCCTGCTCGATGGCCTTCAAGCTGAGTCCTGCAGCAAAAGCACAGGCGGCCGCGGCAATCATATTCAGTGCAAAGTGCTGGCCCAGGCCGCGAGGCTGCACGATGATGGACTGCCGATCTGGAAATTCAATTTGAAGAAGTGGTGCGCCGGATTCCGCAGTGATCCACTGGCCCAGGACCTCGCGTGCCGCCGCCGGCGTCGCCGCAGCCATCTCACGCATCCCAAAACGAATCGCGGGGTGCTTCAAATGCTGACTCTGCTTTTGCCAAATGGCCTCATGCAGAGGATCCCGCGGATAAATGGCGATACCCTCGGGCGGCAGAGCCCCGAAGACCGCGCCATTTTCGATTGCAACTGCCTGCACCGACTTCATAAATTCTTGGTGCTCACGCTGCGCATTATTCACAAGCGCAACACGGGGCTGTGCAATCTCTGCGAGTGCTGCGATCTCATTAGGATGGTTCATGCCAAGCTCAAACACTGCCAGCTGATGGGCAGACCGAAGGCCCAGCACCGAGTGCGGCACTCCAATGTGATTATTCAAATTGCCCGGAGTCGCCCAGACCTGCGGCGGCCCGAGATCGGTCTCTGCGATGGACTGAATCATCTGCTTGACCGTGGTCTTTCCATTGCTGCCCGTCACCGCAATACAGCGGCCAGCCCACTTGCCGCGCCAATGACGGGCCCACTGCTGCAAGGCGCCGAGCGCATCCGGCACCAGAATCAGGGGAAGACCGACTGCCGATCGATGGGCAGCTGTCGCCGATAACACTGCGGCACATGCGCCGCGGTCTTGCGCGGCCCGAACAAAAGCGGCACCGTCAAAGCGTGGGCCGCTTAAACCAATAAAGATTGCGCCGGGCGACAGTGTCCGCGTATCCGTGCTGATCCCATCGAATTCTTTATGCAAAATACTGGCCTGCCCATCTTCTAATCCATCGGGCATGATCAGCCGAGCGCCTGTCACGTGGGCGATGAATTCTTTAAGTTGCGGCATGTATTTCTCCTGCTCGCAACGCCGATGTCGGCCTCATCCACGCATCTAAGGCCTGCTGGGCATGGGCCTCATCACTAAACGGCAGCGTGGATTCACCGATGATCTGATAACGCTCATGGCCCTTTCCCGCGATCAGCACAACATCATGGATCCCGGCCATTGCGATGGCCGATGCGATGGCGGCTCCACGATCCGGCTGCATCTGAATCTTGTCCACGAGCGTGGCGGGCACTCCTGAGCAAATCGCTGCCATGATGCTCTGCGCCGTCTCATCGCGTGGATTATCAGACGTCAACATCACCAGATCCGCCAGCTGTGCTGCAATCGCGCCCATCGCGGGCCGCTTTTCAGTATCACGATTGCCACCGCAGCCAAAAACACAGATCAGCTGGCCCCGGCGCGCCTGAGCGACGGGCCGCAAGGCATCCAACACGCGGGCCAATGCATCTGGCGAATGGGCATAATCAATGCAGACCCAGGGTCGATCACTCCGCTTAACCATCTGGAGGCGGCCGCAAGGAAGATGGAAGCGGGCCAGGCAGTCTCGGATGCGCTCGGCATCAATGCCCATTGCCACCATGCACCCTGCAACAACCAATGCGTTATCCACGTTATGGCGGCCAAAAACCGGCAGCGTTACCGGCCCCGAGAGATCAGCGGCCTCACCCGTCGCAATCACCGTGAATTTCCAGCCTGCATCGGTCGGCTGCAGATCCGAGCTGAGCATTGCGCCCTGGGCGTTCTCGGGCCAGTGCGCTCCGATCGCAATCCGCTCAATATGATGTTCGGTGGCGCTCCACATCAGGTGCCCATAAGCGTCATCTGTGTTCACGATCATGGTGCCTAGCGAAGGTGATGCAAACAACAAGGTCTTGGCCTGTGCATAACGCTCCATCGTGCCGTGCACATCAAGGTGGTCATGGCTCAGATTGGTAAATGCAGCCGCTTTGATTGCACAGCCCTGAAGCCTGCCCTGCTGCAGGCCAAATGAGGAAGCCTCTAGCGCGACCACGGTGATCTGTCGCGAGCGAAGATCAGCCAGTAGCCGCTGCAAGTCCACCGCATCGGGCGTGGTCAATCCAGCCGTCAGCTGTGGCTCCCAGTTCGGCTCAAATGACGGACCACAGTGTGCGGGAAACACGCCGACACCAAGCGTGCCGATTACCGCACAGGCAATACCGCACTCCGCAAGGGCATAACCCAATGCTGCAGTCACGGTTGACTTGCCATTGGTGCCCGTCACAGCGATGACCTGCATGGTCATGCTCGGCCGTCCGTAAAACGCTGAGGCCACCATGCCCATGCGATGGCCCAGCTGCGGCACACCGAGCATCGGGACCTGGCCTGACCGATCCTCTAAATTTTCTGCATCTCCTGTATCCACCAATATCGCTGCTGCGCCTGCCGCGATTGCGGCCGCAATGTGTGCCTCCGCAGAAAACCGCTTGCCGCCTCTGGCTAAAAATCCATCACCGGGCTGAATCCTTCGACTGTCCGCGCAGAGATTGGCCTGCCGCCCAAGCCTCTGCCGCAGCCATTGGGCGGCCTGATCCGAGTACGCATCGCGCAGGGCCATTGGATGAGGCGGGAAGTCAGCTGGCATCATTCGGTTCCCTCACCGATGAGGGCAACTGCAGGAAGAATTCGTAACGCGGGATTCGGTGACATCTGCATACGACGCAGAGCATCGTTGGCAATCTGCGAAAAAATTGGTGCAGCAACCTCGCCACCATAATGCTTGCCTGCACTGGGCTCATCGACCATCACCGCAATCACAAATCGTGGCTGATCGGCGGGCGCAAATCCGACAAACGAGGCAACGTATTTATTTTTTGCATAGCCCCCGCGCTCAGGCTTATGTGCTGTGCCGGTTTTCCCGGCTACGCGAAAGCCCGCGATCTGAGCCTTGGGTGCGGTACCTTGGGTAGTCGCCATCTCGAGCATCTTGCGAACAGCGCGGGCGGTCTCGGGTGAAATCACCGGCACTCCGGCAACAGGTCCGGGCTGCGGGACAAAGGAGATCGGCACGAGGTCCCCATCGCGGGCAAACACGGTGTAGGCTCGCGCAAGCTGCAGCAGCGATACCGATACACCGTGTCCGTAGGAGATCGTGGCCTGATCAATCGGGACCCACTTCTCCGGCTGACGTAGCCGTCCTGCGGTCGCGCCATTTAGGCCAACATCCGGCACACGGCCAAAACCTGCAGCAACATAGAGATCGTAGAGCTCCTTGGCCTGCAGACGCTGCGTAATCCGAACAGTGCCGACGTTACTGGATTTCGCAAGGACCTCCTCAACGGTCAGCGTGCCATGAGGATGCGAATCACCGATGGTGCGATTGCCAATTGTGATCTTTCCCGGAGCTGTCTGTATCTCGGTTTTCGGGCCCACGCGGCCCAGCTCCAATGCCGCCGCAATCGAAAATGATTTCATCGTCGAGCCCGGCTCAAATGTATCGGTGACTGCCCGATTGCGGACACGATCGGGGTTGAGCTTTGTCCGGTTATTGGGATCAAACGAGGGCTCATTTACAAGCGCCAAGACCTCACCGGTCTGTGCATCAATCACCACGGCTGCTGCAGCTTTTGCGCGATGCTCTGCGACCGCCGACTTCAGCGTCGAGTACACCATGCTTTGAATGCTGGCATCCAATGAGAGCTGCAGGTCTTTCCCGTGAAGCGCGTCCGCAATCGTTCTGCCCTCTACTGCCGATCCGCGTCGATCAATAACAACACGCAGCTGGCCGGATGTGCCACGCAGCGCCTGATCGTGTGTAGCCTCAAGGCCCTCCGCTCCCTGCTCGTGGGCGTTGGTAAAGCCTACGATATGCGCGAACGCCTCTCCATAGGGGTAGTAGCGACGAAAGTCGTTTTCAAGCTCAACACCCTCCAGACGAAGCCCGCGAATTCGATCCGCCTGTTCAAGGTTTAATCCGCGAGCAAGCCAAAAGAATTTTTTCGCGCCATAAATCTTTGTACGTACCTCAGACGGCTTCATTTCTAAAATTGCAGCAAGCTCATCGAGCTTCTGGTCTTCAAGTTTCTTTTTTGCAGCCCGCTGCGCATCAACTTTCTTATCGCCTGTCGGCGCAAGATTGCCCACAAATCGCGTGGGCACAATGCCGAGCTGCTCCTCCTGAACACTGGAAGCAATCACCTCGCCGTGCCGATCCAGCACGCGGCCGCGGTTGGCTGGGATTTCCCTCGGCCGCTCGAAGCGTTTTTCTGCACGGGTTTGCCACTGATCGGCATTGACCAGCTGCAAAGTAAAGGCACGGACGATGACAATACAAAAGCCGGCCATCAATAAAAACAATATGAAACGCGATCGGCCTTGCGTTGCCCGCCAGGTCAGCACCGGCACCGCGGAGCGGCCTGCTGCGCGGGATTGAACACGGCCGGGCAACGCGCTGCTACGGCTATTCAACGCATGCCTCCTGCGCCACTGTTCGGCCGGTAATACATGGGCTCGGTCGGCCGCAGTGGAATCATTTTTAGATCACGCCGGGCGGCTGCATCGATACGGCCCGGATTGCGCAAAGCCGTGAGCTCCACCTGAAGGACTTCGATATCCGAGTCCAGTTTTAATCCAGCACGCTCTGTCCGATCCATCTGCGTAAACAACCGACGCTCGTGATATCGGGCGTTAACCAGAGATAGCGACGATGCTGTAATCAGTCCCACTAGAAACCACTGACGTCGTGTCATCTTGCAGGCTCCAACGCTGTGCCACAGCGCTCCGCCACCCGAAGCATTGCTGACCGGGCCCGTGGATTGGCGGCAATCTCCTCCTCGCGTGGACGAATCCGTGCAATCACCCGAAGCCGCGAGTCGGTAGCAGGCCGCCCCAGCCGATCCTGCAATCCAGAGAGAAGTGCCCGCTGGCTGCGGCTTATGCCCCGGTCTGGGGCAGGCGGTGCCGTGTGCGCGGCATCGCGAAAGAATTGCTTAACGATCCGGTCTTCCAGCGAGTGAAAGCTGATGATCGCAAGGCGCCCAGACTCACGTAGCAGGCGGACGGCTGCCTCAAGCAGGGCCGAGAGCTCTTCCATTTCGCGATTGATGTGAATCCGTAAAGCCTGAAATGTTCGTGTCGCCGGATGCTGGCCTGGCTCACGACGTGCACGACACCGCCGAAGCGTTTGGACGACAAGCTCTGCCAGGTCCTCGGTCCTCTGCAAGGGTTCAGCCTCTCCCCGAGCCGCTGACGCGCAGCGAGTCGCAATCGCGTTTGCAATCTGAATAGCAAACCGTTCTTCGCCATAGTCTTTAATCACTTTCTGAAGTTCATCTACCGAAGCCTTTGCAATCCAGGCCGATACAGGCTCACCACGGGTTGGATCCATCCGCATATCGAGCGGACCCTGCAATCGAAAGCTAAAACCCCGCCGGGGATCATCGATCTGCGGGGACGAGACGCCGAGATCGGCCAGCACGCCATCCACCTGATCGATGCCCTGCTCGGCAAGCCGCTGCGGTAATTCGCTAAAGGGTGCGTGAATGATTTGAAAACGCTGATCGTGAATCTTTCTACCTGCAGCCACTGCAGTGGGGTCACGGTCGAAAGCGATTAATCGGCCTGACGGGCCGAGCTGCTGCAGAATCAGAGCGCTGTGGCCACCGCGGCCATAAGTGGCATCGACATAACTTCCTTGCGGAATCACATGCAGAGACTCGACCGCCTCTTGCAACAAGACGGGGCGATGGTCAAAGGCCTGCACATCAGGAGACGGTTGTTGAGAGTCGCCGCGCACAACAGCTGCGGTCACATCGCACTCCCGCCGCGCTTACGCTGGCGGACAGCCTGCTTATGCAGCTCCAAGGCAGATGAATCCCAGATTTCGAACAGCTCTCCCACGCCAAGCAGAATTACATCGCGTTGAATATGTGCGCCCTCACGCAGCACGGGATTAATGAGCACCCGGCCCTGGGCATCCATCTCGGGGGTATCGCTTAATCCCATCCAGAACCGTCGCCGCTCGGCATCGCGCTCATCGGAAGAGAACAGCGCCACCTTTTCTGCCCAGAGTGACTGAGCCATCAGCAGCAGGCAGCCGTCGTCACTCTCCACCAGCGCGAGTGCGCCTTGAGAGCGCACGAGCAACTCATCCCGGTAGCGCGTCGGAATAGTCATCCGGCCTTTGACGTCTAGGCTGAGGGCCGAGACACCGGAAAAGGCGAGTGATAGCGCCAAAAGAAAACCCCCACAAAAAACCACTTTTTTGCACGATTTCCCACTTTATGGAAATCAGTGTTACCGGTCAAGTCGAATGGGGATTTTTTCTTTCTAAAACAACAACTTAGGCCTTATTTCAAGAATGATTTTTAAGCAAAAATTCATATAAATCAATAGGATAAAAATCACTTATAAAGTGATTTATCAGGACAGCTGGGGAATTCGCTTGGCGCGAGGCAGAAAAACTGGCCCCAGCGCGATGAAACCGAGTCAATGCAGGGAGTTTTTAAGTAGTCCGGCAAACGGGATCGGTACGATCGGCAGCCCCTCATCGGCCAACTCCCGCGCGGTCTCAAGACTGGTGCTGCCGTGAATCGGCCGCAGCGGCGACTCCTGGCGATGCATGGATCGGGCCTCCTGGGCGAAACGATCGCCCACATCTTCACTACGTTCCAGCAGCTGCCGCACGACTTTCAAGGCCTGTGCGAGCGTGGGCGACGACTTCGGATCAATCGCAGCCGATACCGGCGCTGCGAATTCAGCAGTCGACTCTGGTGCCTGCGCCACCCCAGACGCAACCTCTGCTTGGGCCCCTGAGAGATTTAGTCGCGGTGCCGATAGAGTTTTCTCGACGTTTCGGCTGTCACAAAACGGGCAGGTCAAAAGGCCTCGAGAGCGCTGATCCTCGAAGGCGAGATGGCTTTTGAACCAGCCCTCAAACGGGTGGCCATGCTCGCACTTCAGATTAAATACTTTCATGCTCGGATTGTAGCGGCATCAGGCCGCAGGGCTGGCCCGCTCAATCAGCTCAATTTTGTAACCGTCAGGGTCTTGGACGAATGCGATCACCGTGGATCCGCCCTTCACTGGGCCCGCTGGCCGCGTGACCTGACCGCCTGCAGCCTGAATCCGTGCGCATGCCGCTGCCGCATCGGGAACAGCGATTGCAATATGACCGTAGGCGCTGCCCATTTCATAGCCGGACACACCGTAGTTATAAGTCAATTCAATCTCTGCATGGCCGTCTTCATTGCCACGGCCAAATCCAACGAACGCCAATGAGTATTGCTGATCTTGTCGATCCGTCGTACGCAACAGATTCATTCCCAAGACATGGGTATAAAAATGAATCGATCGCTGCAGCTCGCCAACACGCAACATCGTATGCAAAATTCGCACCACGCCTCCTATAAAAAAGTGAAGTAAGTCTATAGGCCGGATTCTGTTACGAGACACTGCAACGCAGCGCCTTATAGCGACCATCCCTCTAGGCCTGCCGTTACCAGCAGGCTCAAGCCACCTACCCGCGCACATCGGACGGGACATCCT
>JAGWXV010000114.1 GCA_018969705.1 Betaproteobacteria bacterium | reverse complement strand
TGGATGCCGAGTCTGAGCAGGAGGTTCAGCGGGCCTTGGATGAGATTTTGCCGGGCCGCACCTCGCTGACCATCGCCCATCGGCTCTCCACCGTGCAGCGTGCTGATCAGATTCTGGTTCTCGATCAGGGCCGGCTGGTTGAGCACGGCAGCCACGAGTCGCTCTTGGCACAAAATGGCCTGTACGCGCGACTGGCAAAATTACAGTTTCTATGAGTACTTCTTTCCAGCAGCCCCAACTCCGCGTTGATCAGGTCACCAAGCGCTATGGCGAGCAGCGCGTGGTCGATAGGCTTTCGTTTGAGCTCTACCCCGGCGAGTGTCTGGGTGTGATTGGTCCCAACGGTGCCGGTAAGACCACGACCTTTCGGATGTGTCTTGGATTAAGCCAGCCCGATCAGGGGTCCATCGAATTTTTCGGGATGCCGATGCCGCAGCAGGCTCTGGCGATCAAGGCCCGGGTGGGAGTGGTTAGCCAGTTTGATGCCTTGGACCCGGACTTTAATTGCGCTGAAAATCTCTTAGTCTATGGCCGCTATTTTGGTCTGCGGGATGCACTGATTCGCAGCCGAATTCCAACACTACTGGAGTTTGCAGCGCTGTCTCATAAAGCGCAGGCGAGACCGGGTGAGCTCTCTGGCGGTATGAAGCGGCGGCTCTCGCTTGCGCGGGCCTTGATCAACGATCCGCAGCTGTTGATGTTGGATGAGCCGACCACCGGCCTGGATCCACAGGCCCGGCATTTGATGTGGGAGCGGCTGCTGCAGTTATTGGGCCAAGGAAAATCGATTCTGCTGACCACGCATTTTATGGATGAGGCTGAGCGGCTCTGTGATCGTCTGCTAGTGATTGATCATGGCCGAAAAATCGCCGAAGGCCGGCCCCGTGAGCTCATTCAACAGCATCTTGAGCCAGATGTTGTGGAGGTCTACGGAAGTAATCCTTTAGCGCTTGCCCAGGGGCCACTGGCCGCCCATGCTCAGCGCGTGGAAGTCAGCGGCGAGACCGTGTTTTTCTATACACAAAATGCCCATGCCTTATTGGCCGCACTCGAGTCGCGACTCGATCTGCGCACGCTGCATCGGCCAGCCAACCTTGAGGATCTGTTTCTAAAGTTAACGGGCCGCCAGATTCGGGAGGGCGCCTGATGCGCTGGTGGCCGGTCTTTCGCCGAAATCTTCTTGTTTGGCGCAAGCTCATGATCCCGAGCTTAATTGCCAATATCGCTGAGCCACTGATGTGGCTGGTGGCGTTTGGCTATGGCATGGGAGCGCTGGTGGGCGAAGTGTCGCACCAGGGCCAGGCCATTCCGTATTTGGTATTTTTGGCAAGCGGCTCCATTTGTATGAGCGCGATGAATGCTGCCACTTTTGAGGCGCTTTATTCCGCGTTCTCGCGCATGCATGTGCAAAAAACCTGGGATGGCATCATGAATGCGCCGATTCGGCTGGATGATGTGTTACTCGCCGAGATGCTGTGGGCCGCCTTTAAGTCGCTATTTTCGGTGGCCGCGATTTTGCTAGTCATGCTGGCGCTTGGCATTAGCCATTCGCTAAAACTTCTGTGGGTGCTGCCGATTCTATTTTCTGTCGGGGTGATGTTTAGCTGCATCGGCCTGATTTTTACGGCCCTGGCAAAGGGCTATGATTTTTTCACTTACTACTTCACACTATTTCTGACCCCGATGATGTTTTTAAGCGGCGTCTTTTTTCCCCGCGAACAACTGCCTGAGTGGGTGCGGGCGGTTTCAGAATGGCTGCCGCTGACCCAGGCGGTGCATTTGATTCGGCCCTTATTTTTAGACCGCTGGCCTGATCAGGTGTTGCTGCCGGCAGCAGTCATTGCGGCTTATTCCATTTTTGCCTGGGCGATCGCACTGGCCTTGACCCGCAAGCGATTCAGAAGCTAGTCGGTAGTTATCGAAACAACTGGCTTAGCCGCGAATCCGCCAGCCAATGGCAATGAGTCTCAGGGTCAGCAGTGTCAGGACCAGGGCGCATCCCCCTGAAATCGCAAGACTCATCCAGGGTGAGACATCGGCTACGCCGAACACGCCGTAGCGAAATCCATCAATCAAATAAAAAAATGGATTGGCATGACTGATAGTCTGCCAAACCGATGGCAGCTGCTTTACTGAATAAAAAACACCCGCCAGCATAGTCAAGGGATTAATCAGAAAATTCTGAAAGACCGAGACATGGTCCCATTTCTCTGCCCAAAGCCCAGCAATAAAGCCAAGGGTTGCCAAGACAATGCAGGCTAAAACAGCAAATATCACCACCCAGCCGATCGAATACAAGGCGCCCGGCACAAACAGCAGCGCTACAAGCCATACACCGAGTCCGCAGGCCAAGCCCCGCGCAACTGCCCCGCCGATATAGCCGACAAACCATTCCCAGGGTTTCATCGGTGAGAGCAGCACGAACACGAGATTGCCAGTCATCTTGCTTTGCGTGATGCTCGATGAGGTATTTGCAAAAGCGTTTTGCTGCAGTGTCATCATGACTAGACCCGGCACCAAAAAGGCGGTGTAGCTGACCTGGGGATAAGGCTCAACACGGCCCTCGAGCAGATAAGAGAAGATCAGCAAAAACAATAGGCTGGAGATCACGGGCGCGAGAATGGTCTGCAGATAGACCTTTACAAAGCGCATGGTTTCTTTGTGCAGCAGGGCCCAGGCCCCTGAGCGATTGGCGGGTATGGCCGATAAAGTAGCGTGTGCGGGTGCGGGGATGCTGGACATGGGGCTGCGGGCCTTAGGTGTTGACTGCGTTGATGTCATCGCGCGTACTGTGCGCAATTGCAGCAGCCTGGCCCTGCCAGTCATCGCCAGCGCTTGCATAAAGAATCGCGCGCGATGAATTGATCAGCATGCCGCCTTTGGCATTGCGGCCTGCCTTGACGGTGGCCACGAGGTCACCCCCTTGGGCGCCGATGCCTGGAATCAGTAGTGGCAAGTCTGGTGCAGCATGACGAACCGCCTCGACCTCGCGCGGATAAGTAGCGCCCACCACCAGTCCCACTTGCCGGTGATGATTCCAGCGTTGAGCGGCCTGCTGCGCGACTTCAATATAAAGCGGCTGCTGGGGCGAGGGCCGCATTTGAAAATCATCACCGCCAGGGTTGGAAGTACGACACAGCACAAAGATGCCCCGGCTTTCATAACTCAGGTAAGGCGCAAGGCT
>JAGWXV010000113.1 GCA_018969705.1 Betaproteobacteria bacterium | reverse complement strand
CTTCGGCGAAGGTGAGCGCCGTGCCATCGCTTAAACGCCGCGGCCTGAATTCAGCGGCAGGCCGCTGGGCACTGCTGATCCTGCTGCTGGTGGGGTTGGATCAGTTCAGCAAGCTGGTGATCGTCAATAGCTACGCGCTCGGAGAACAGACCGTTCTTACCGGCTGGTTCAATATTGTGCGCGTTCACAACACGGGCGCTGCCTTCAGTTTCTTGGCCGATGCGGGCGGCTGGCAGCGCTGGTTTTTTATCGGGCTGGGTGTGGTCGCCGTGGTCACACTCGGCATTCTCATGGTGCGACACGCCGGCCAGCGGGGCTTTGCGGCGGCTGCAGCCCTGATTATTGCTGGCGCCATCGGCAACACCATTGATCGGGCGACCTGGGGCTATGTCGTGGATTTTATTGATTGGCATGCCGGGGGTTGGCATTGGCCTGCGTTTAATTTCGCAGACAGCTACATCACGATCGGCGCCATCGTGCTGGTGCTTGACGAGCTTTCACGCGTTCGGCGAGGATGAGCCATGCGGCTTTTGCATCGTCATTTCATCATTGGAGTTACCGGCGGGATTGCAGCCTACAAGACCTGCGAGCTGGTCCGACGGCTTCAAGACGAAGGAGCGACTGTGCAGGTCATCATGACCGAGGCCGGCGGCCGATTTGTTTCCGCCCTCACCTTTCAGGCGCTATCAGGCCGGCCGGTTTATACCGATGCCTGGACAAGCCCCAGCGGCAGTGGGCCAGCCAACGGCATGCCCCATATCGATCTCTCGCGTGAGGCCGATGGCATTCTGATTGCACCTGCAAGCGCTGATTTCATTGCGCAGCTGGCCAACGGCCAGACCGAGAGCCTGCTGGCCACACTGTGTCTTGCGCGTGAAATCCCATTGCTCATTGCGCCCGCCATGAATCGGCAGATGTGGCAAAACGCTGCCACTCAGCGCAACATCGACACCCTGCGGTCAGATGGCACTGCAATCCTCGGGCCGAGCAGCGGTGACCAGGCCTGCGGAGAAATCGGTGATGGACGCATGCTGGAGCCCGCCGAACTGCTGCAGCATTTGGTGGATCACTTCGGGCCAGACTCCGGCGCCCGTGAAGCTGCGCAATTCCCGAACATTCGCGGCATCTTGCAAGATGCATCGGTGGTGATCACCGCGGGGCCCACATTTGAGCCGATTGATCCGGTACGCGGCATTACCAATCGCTCATCGGGCAAGATGGGCTTTGCGATTGCGCAGGCCGCAGCCCGGGCGGGCGCCCGCGTGACGCTGATTGCAGGCCCCGTGCATCTTGCGACCCCCGAAGGTATCGTCCGCATTGATGTTCAGACCGCAGAGCAGATGCATCAGGCGGTGATGGACTGCATTGAAAGGACCGCGGCCGAGATTTTTATTGGTGTTGCGGCTGTCGCGGACTGGCGCCCCGAGACGACACAGGCCGGAAAAATCAAAAAGAGTTCGGGCAGCCTGCATGACATTCGATGGGTCGAGAACCCCGATATTCTCGCTGCTGTCGCCCGGCGGCAGCCGGCACCGATCTGCGTTGGCTTTGCCGCGGAAAGCGGAAGCCTTGATGATCTCCGCGCACTACTGCCTGCCAAGCGGGAACGTAAGCAGGTCCCCTTGCTGATCGGCAATATCGGTGCTGAGGCCTTTGGTGAAGACACCAACCAAATCATGCTCTGTGATGCCAATGGCATCACGCTACTGCCGCCCGCACGCAAACTTGAACTTGCACATCATTTATTGACCCATATCGCCACTCTGCGAAACCGCCCCAGATGAAAATCGACGTCAAAATTCTTGATCCGCGCCTGCGAGATCAACTGCCCAGCTACGCCACCGCGGCCTCCGCCGGTTTGGATCTGCGGGCCTGTATCGCCGCGCCCCTTGTGCTTGCGCCAGGGCAGGCCGAATTGATTCCGACCGGACTCGCCATCTATATTGCCGATCCAGGCTATGCGGGAATGATCCTGCCCAGATCGGGACTCGGCCATAAGCACGGCATCGTCTTGGGAAATCTTGTTGGTTTAATTGATGCCGATTATCAGGGTCCGCTCATGGTCTCAGCCTGGAATCGGGGCACTGCCGCGTTTACGCTCAATCCAATGGAGCGGCTTGCCCAACTCGTGATCGTGCCGGTCAAGCAAGTAGAATTTAATGTGGTCGATGAATTCACATCGACCGAGCGAGGCCAGGGCGGCTTTGGCAGTACCGGCCGCAGCTAACACCTACTTCAAGACCTGAAATAAATTATTGAAGTCATCGGTCCAGGAGCGCAATCCAACAATCGGCTCAATCTCCACGGCCTTATCACGCACTGCCCGCGAGGCCAATAGCCTTTGGTTTTTGGTGACCAACACCCAATCGGAGAGGGCCAAGACACCGCGAGCGTCGTCCGCCGGTTCGTCTTCAAGCAACACCGCCTGGTAGCCCGCTTCTTCAGCGATCCGACGCACAACCGGCGCAAGGTTCAAATAACGGTTGGTGACATGAAAGGCAATCACTCCCTCGGCCTTTAGATGCCGCAAGTAGACCCCAAGGGCTTCACGGGTCATCAGATGAATGGGAATTGAGTCACTTGAAAATGCATCAATCACCAAGACATCAAAACGGTTGGCCGGTTCACGCTCCAACACTAGCCGCGCATCACCGAGTGCAAAGCTTACGTCAGCCGGCGAATCCTGAATGTAGGTGAACTCCCGCTTGGCAATATCAATGACCTGCGGGTTGATCTCATACATCCGGTAGTGGTCACCCTTGCGGCCATAGGCGGCCAGCGTGCCTACACCCAAACCAATCACGCCTACACGGATGCCTTGCAAAGACTGCTGGCCCATTTCCTTGATGGTGATTCCAACGCCGGAATTGGGCCCGTAATAGGTGGTCGGCTCCTGACGATGGGCGGTGCTCGTGTCCTGCAGTCCATGCAAGATCACGCCATGCACGAGCCGGCGAATCGGGGCATCGGCCCCGACTGCGGCCCGCTCGGTGATGCGCAGCGTGCCGTAGAAATTTCGTGCGCCATAAATGCTGTCATAGGTCCGTTCTTCAAAATGCAGCCGCGTGTAGAAGCTGCAGACCGCTAGACTCACCAGACTACCGCCGATAAAGACAATCCGCAGCGGCCCCTTGCCATTTCGCAGACCGATCCAGGCGCCCGCGACACCTACCAGCATCAGCGCAAGCGGCAGCTCCCAGTAGTA
>JAGWXV010000112.1 GCA_018969705.1 Betaproteobacteria bacterium | reverse complement strand
ATGCCCATGATTTTTACGGGCATGCGACTGTCACTTCAGGCATCGTGGACAACATTGGTGGCGTCAGAGTTGGTCGGTGCCGTGCTGGGATTGGGTTCGATCCTGAATCAGGCAGCCCAGGATATCAATCCGCCGATGATTCTTGTGGGGATGATTTTTGTTGCCTTAAGTGGCTGGCTCATGACCTATTGCCTCGGCCTGCTTGAGCGTCTCGCCATCCCATGGAGGCCGGTGTGATCGCCGCTCAGACCAGCAAGCCCTGGGTCCAGACACTGCGCTTATCGCTCACAGGGATCGTGCTCTTCCTTGGGTGTTGGTACCTTGCGGTGTTCTTCGAGATTACGCCGCGCCGATTTTTACCTGCGCCACACGAGGTCTTGTTTCGGTTTATTCAGCTGATTCAAGAGCCATTTGTCGGCTTTACCCTCGGGCAGCACCTGCTGTCGAGTTTTCGTCGTTTCTTAAATGGGTTCCTTCTTGCGGTCGCAATCGGAATTCCGTTGGGACTACTCATGGCGCTATCCCGTGGCGTACAGTTATTGGTGACGCCGATTTTTGAGAGCATCCGCTTTGTTGCGCCGATTGCCTGGGTGCCATTCGCTGCGCTGTGGTTTGGCACTGGCATTGGCGGCCCCACATTGGTTATTTTTATGGGCGCATTCCCGCCTGTGCTGATCAATACCTATCGCGGCGCGATTTATGTAGACCGCAAGTACATTGAGGCTGCCAAGATGTTGGGGGCAGGCCCCATAAGGCTGATGACCCAGGTGCTCTTTCCCGCATCGCTACCTTCGATTGTGGCGGGCCTTCGAATTTCCGCGGGGCTGGGCTGGCAATCTTTGGTCGGCGCGGAGCTGATTGTTGCCTCGAGCGGAGTGGGCTACATGATGGTCAAGGGCCAGGCCAGTATTCAGACCCAGATTGTGATGGCGGGCATGATCGCCATTGGCCTCGTCGGTTTGCTGATTGACATTTTACTGCGTCGTATGGAGCGGCGATTTAATCGTTACCAAGAGGTTCACTGATGGCGGACATACGTTTTGAGGCAGTCCAGCGTGCCTTTGTGCAAGGTGGCAAGGAATTTCTGGCGGTCGGAGGCATTGACCTGGTGGTCGCTAACGAGGAGTTCGTGGCTATCGTGGGGCCGTCCGGCTGCGGCAAGACCACCTGCATGCGGATGGTGGCAGGCCTGGATCAGCCCAGCAGTGGCCGTGTGCTGGTCAATGGCGAAGAGGTCACCGGGCCCGGGCCGGAGCGTGCTGTGGTCTTTCAGCAATTCGCACTGTTTCCCTGGAAGACCGTGTTTGAAAACATTGCGTTTGGCTTGCGTGCGATGGGGCTGGGCCAGACCGAAATTGATGATCGGGTCAATCGGTTTATCTCGATGATGGGCCTCTCTGGTTACGAGCAGGCCTACCCGCATCAGCTCTCGGGGGGCATGCAGCAGCGGGTTGCGATTGCCCGGGCTTATGTCCTTGATCCGGGCGTTTTGTTGATGGATGAGCCCTTCGGCGCGCTCGATGCACAGACTCGGGTGGTCATGCAAGAGGAGCTCGTGCGGCTCGCCAGAAAGAACCCAAAAACGGTATTGTTTATTACCCATGCGGTAGAAGAGGCGGTCTATCTCGCCGATCGCGTGGTGGTGATGTCACGGCGCCCAGGCCTGATTCGCGAAATCATCGATGTGAAATCGATACGCGAAAAGGAACGCTGGGACGACCACCCAAGGATTGAAGACGTGATGGATTTGGGTTCGTTTGTGCATCTTCGGAGCCATATTTGGCGGACCCTTCGCGAGCAGCATCTTGGAGATGATCAGTAATTTTAAAAAGAGGAGACGCAAAATGAAGCACCGTTACAAACTCGCATGTGCATTAAGCGCACTGGCGTTGTTCGCAGCAAAACCGGCAACTGCGCAGGGGAACCTGACCGAAATTAAAGTTAGCTATCAGCCAGCGCTTTACTGGGCGCTGCCGTTTTACATCGCCACCGAGCGCAATTGGTGGGCCGAGTTGGGCCTGAAACCTACCTTCAGCACGTTCCCGGCCGGTGTGCCACAGATTGCGGCCTCGGCCTCGAAATCCTGGGATGTGGGTGGAACGGGTGGCGTACCGGCAGTGTTGGGCCATGTTCGATTTGGCATCCGTACGATCGGGCTATCTAACGACGAGTCGGCTGGCAACGCACTGGTGGCCACGGGTAAGACCGCCGCCGCATTTGCAGCTAACCCCCAGTCCATCAAAGGGCAGACGATTGTGCTGACCGCCAATTCGACGGGTGATTATGCGGTTCAGTCTTGTCTCAGGAAGTTTGGTCTATCTAAGTCGGATGTCACGATGCGCAATATGGGGCAGGCTGAAATCATCTCGGCCATGTCTTCGGGAAATGCCGACCTGGGCGGCCTCTGGGCACCTAACATTTACACGGTTGAAGAAAAAGCGGGTGGCCGCGTGATCTGTAGTGGCAAAGATGGCGGCGCGTTTGTGCCGGGCGCGCTGATTGTTCGGGGTGACTATGCCAAGGAGAATCCGCAGAATGTTGCGAAATTCCTGGCGATTTATCTGCGGGCCTGGCGTTGGATGGGTGCGAACCGCAATGAAGCGATCGCAATGATGAAGAAATTCTATGAGCAGGGAGGCACCACGATTTCAGAGGCCTCGATGCGTAAAGAGTTCGATACGCGCCCAACCTTTGATCTGGCTGGCCAACTCCGGGTGATGGACCGCTCCAAGGGGAGCTCCCAGATGGATGGCTGGTTTACCGCGATGGCGGAGTTCATGAAAGGCACAGGGGCGATTACCGATGTTCCGCCAGCAAATGCCTACATCACCGATGAATTCATCAAGATGGTGAACTCGGACAAGACCCTTCGGGATTTTGCAAACCGCACAAACTAATGCGGATGTGGCGGGGCGGCGCCCCGCCACAAAAAACTCTAAGAGATGACGTGATATGGCAGTAATTTATTTAAAAAAAGCAGAAAAAAATCCCTCTACTGAAACCGCGACGGCCCAGCGGGTCGCCAGCGAGATGCTGCAGCAGATTCGCCAAGGGGGTGAAGATGTCGTTCGGCGGTATGCGAAGGAGCTTGATCAGTGGACCGGCGAAATCCTGATGTCGGATGCGGCGATCAACAGCGCCCTGGCAGAGGTGCCCTCTGGTGTGCGCCAGGATATCGACTTTGCCGTCCGGCAGGTCTATGACTTTGCAGTTGCGCAGCGAAATAGCATTCAGAATTTTGCAGTGGAAGTCCACAAAGGTGTGAC
>JAGWXV010000014.1 GCA_018969705.1 Betaproteobacteria bacterium | reverse complement strand
GCCGCCTTTGAAATGGATGAGATTCTTTTTGAGCTGCGCGAACACAGCGCGGGTTTAAATGCAGGCCGCTGGGATTACATCTTCTCGTGCATCAAAAAATTCAAAATGGATCATGATTTCTGCCTGGCGGACCGGGCGAAAGTCACCATGACAGCCCCCTTTATGCGGGCCTATGCCTTGCTGCTGCTCAAGACCTGCCACAAACGCAATGCGCCTGCCATTGGCGGCATGAGTGCGCTGATTCCGATTAAAAATGATCCTGCGAAAAATGAGATCGCCATGCAGGGCATCATCAGTGATAAGCGGCGCGATGCCACCGATGGCTATGACGGTGGCTGGGTAGCCCATCCGGGCCTGGTGGAGGCCGCGATGAAAGAGTTTGTGACGGTACTTGGCGATAAGCCCAATCAGATTGAAAAGCAGCGGCCCGATGTCTATGTGTCCGCCGCTGATTTACTGAATTTTGCGCCGGAGACCCCCATCACAGAGGCGGGCTTGCGCATGAATATCAATGTCGGCATTCATTATCTTGGCTCATGGCTGACTGGCAATGGCTGTGTGCCCATTCACAACCTGATGGAAGACGCTGCAACTGCAGAGATTTCTCGCTCGCAGGTCTGGCAGTGGATTCGCTCACCAAAAGGCAAGCTCGAAGACGGCAGAAAAATTAACGCTGAAATGGTTCGCAGCCTGATTTCCGAGGAGCTGGTAAAGGTCAAGGCCTCGGTAACAAGTTCGGGCGCCTCGGATACGTCGACCTATGAGCGGGCTGCGAAGATTTTTGAGCAGATGTCGACTTCCACAGACTTTTCAGAGTTCTTGACGCTGCCGCTTTACGAAGAACTCGCTTAGGAGCGACCCCCATGAAGCCCTCTATGTTTCGAATTGTCATGGCGTTATCAGCTGTGCTGACGGCCGCCCCCCAGGTCTATGCCCACCACGGCTGGTCCGAATACGATTCGAACAAGGGTTTCAAGCTCACCGGCAAGGTCATGGAAAGCGGATATGAGCATCCCCATGGCTATGTGCGCCTGCAGGCCGAGGGCAAGACTTGGATTGCGGTGTTAGCGCCCCCGTTTCGCATGGAGAATCGCGGCCTTGCGAAGACCGCAATCGCGCCGGGGGCTACCGTGACGGTCGAGGGCTATCCCCATCGCAGCAAGGCCGATGAGATGCGTGCCGAGCGCATCACGGCCGATGGTAAGACTGTAGAGCTGCGCTGACCGCCGATAGGTCCGAAGCGTGACCCAGCCCATGCAGGCCATCGAGGGCCTCTGGATCGCGCAGCTGATGCGAGAGTCGCTCTGGCTGTATCCGACTGTCGAGACGCTTCACCTCTGGGGCATTGGCGCCTTATTCGGCTCGATTCTGCTGGTCGACCTGCGCTTACTCGGCGTTGGGCGTGGCCTGGAGCTGCGGCCGCTGTTACGGTTTGCAGTGCCCGTGACGATCTCTGGCTTTGTGCTGGCCGCTGCAACCGGATTTCTGATGTTTATCGCCCATCCATCGGAATTCATTACCTCGACACTTTTCGTGTTGAAGATGACTCTTTTAATGCTATTGGGGTTAAACGCCATCTCGCTGCATCTGCGTATCGGCCCCATCGTGGGTCCGTCGGGGAGAGCACCGGCTGACATCGCGCCGTCAATGCGCCTGCAGGCGGTAGTGTCGGTGCTCGGCTGGGCGATCGTTATTGGGCTGGGCCGATGGCTGGCGTATGTCTGACGCATCACCACTAAAAAGATAGCGTGTAGCGAATCCCCGCCATCCAGTTTCGGTCGGGTGCAGGTTCATAGGGTGTGGCGCTGGCCACAATTACCGAACCCACATACTTTTTGTCGAAGAGATTGTTTACTCTGAGATCGGCAAGCAAACGGCCCCTGCCGATTGGCCAGGCATAGGCAGCCCGGAGATTTGCGATGTCATAGCCATCGGCCACACGGGTATTGAGGTCATTGGCATAGAGTTTTCCTGCAGAGACCATCTCTGCCGAGAGCGTGAGCCCCTTTGGCCGATTGCGCGTTCTCGGCTGATTCTCAAATCCGATGCTGTTCCATGCGAGTTCCGCAAAAACAAAGTGCTGGGGAATTCCCGGAATCTTTCGGCCGTCATTAATTGTGTCAGCGCCGCTTTGAAATGCATCGGAGTAGGCGGCGCTGATTAGATTGCCGGATGCTTGCAATCGGACACGTTCGCTGAGCAGGGAAGCAAAAAATACCTCAAGGCCTTCGCGTCTTGTTTTCGCTGAGTTAATGTAGGACGTATTGCCATTCACGCTCACCAGGGTCACGATCTCGTTATCGGTATCGATCCGATACAGTGCCATATCGAAAATACTGGCTTTCGTTGGCCGATATTTCAAACCCAGTTCGTAGTGCCGGCTGGTGGCCGCCCGCAGTGTGGTGTTGAAGGTAGGGGCAGGGACCAGGCCGGAGTAGCTTGTCTCCGCGATTGAGGGGGATTCAAACCCTCTGCCAGTATTGGCATACAAATTGAGCCGATCTGATAAGGAGTGCGCAATTCCGAGCACCGGATTGGTGGCTGAGTATTTTGTCTTCCCCGAGCTGCCCGCGTTAATCCGATCCGTAACATCGAGCGTGACGTTGCTTCTTCTAGCTCCGCCAATAAGTGTTGTTGAGTCGGTCAGAAAGAGTTCGGCTTGCGCAAAGAAGTCTCCGTTGTAGTAGAGGTAATCCTGATTGCGCCGGGTGGTGTCTCTGATTTCGCCGAGCGTTGCATTTCCGCCCGATCGAAATTCGTCCGCAACATCATAATCTGCCCCATAGCTCACCTTGACCGGTGTCGACCGAATACTGAGCTGCTGCGAGAACTGTAGCCCGAGTCCCCAGTAATCACGGTCCACCCCGATCCATCGACTCTGGCCAGAGATGGACTGGGATTGAAATACCTCCCGCTGTCCGCCATAGACACGTGCCAGTGTCGATAGTCCCCCATCGGAGCGATGCTGAAGCACTGCACCAAGCTGATTCTGTTGCACAGTTTTACGAACACGATCCCGAATAAAGTTTGTCGCTGCCGCTGTCGGATCATCTGACCAGTTGGCGCCTAGGCCGCCCGGATCCTGCGCAAGCGGCATATCAAAGATATTTGCGACAACATGAAACTTGGTGCGCCCACTCTCCCAGTCCAGTTTGCCGTTGAAGTGTCGTCTTAACGTTTGGCTGTTCTGCCGATAGCCATCGGTTTGAAATTCTCCGTAATCCGCAACCAGCCCGTACTGACCGACTCTCCCGGCATATTGAAAAATGCTGCGCGTGGTGTTCTGCGACCCTGCATAGCCGTGTACCGAAACCTCCGGGGTATCGGGGGCCGATCGAGTGAAGGCCTGAATAACACCGCCGGAGGCATTGCCATAGAGCTGGGCAAGCGGCCCCCGCAGGACCTCAATACGCTCCGTGGATGACAGACTGATGGTGGAGGCTTGGCCTTGTCCATCGGGCATGCTTGCAGGAATTCCATCGACAATGAGGCGCACGCCCCGAATACCGAATGCGGTTCGGGCGCCAAACCCGCGAATCGACAGCTGCAGATCCTGGGCGTAATTCTGGCGGTTTAGGATCGTTACGCCTGGCACTCGGATCAGAGACTCCGATAGGTTCACTTGGGGGCCGGAAGCCTCAATGGTTTCGCGGCGTATCGACTGGACGGCAGCAGGCGCATCAAAGCCTCTCTGCTCGGTTCGGCTTGCGGAGATCACAATGCCTTCAAGGGCTTGGGCCCAGATCACTGAAGGAGATCCGCAGCAGAGGATGACAGCCAGCCGCGTTATAAGTCTGATTTTGGCCGAACCGCTTCGGCGCATGGCAGTCCTTGGGGGCATTACAGTGCTGAAATCGGCGAAAATCCTCGCTCGATGGATTGCGGTATAACGATTTTGTGACATTCTTCTCCGACCTTCTGCCCCGCCAATGAAATCTCTCAGAATTCTGCTTGTTTTTGCGGCGCTCATCGCCGCCGCCCTCGCTGCCTGGTGGTGGTGGCCGGACGAAGAAAAACCCAAGTGGGTCATGGCCAAGGCCGACCAAGGCGCCATTGTCCAGCGCGTGGCGGCCAACGGCACCTTAAATCCGGTGGAGCTCGTCAATGTGGGCACCCAGATCTCTGGCACGGTACTTAAGCTGCATGTGGACTTCAATCAGCCGGTGAAGGCTGGACAGCTGCTGGCCGAATTGGACCCCGCTATTTTGGAGGCCCAGATTCGCCAGTCCGAGGCCAATCTCGCGTCTGCGCGTGCCGTCTTGAATAACGCTGAGCTAGCGTTAAAGCGCAATGAAAACCTAAAGTCCAGGGGCTTTGTTTCAGATGGCGCTTTAGATGGCCTGAGAAAAGATGTCGAGACCGCACGGGCACAGGTCGCACAAATCGAGGCCCAGATCTCTCGTGATCGGACCAATCTCGGCTACAGCAAAGTCCGCTCGCCGATTGATGGCATTGTGGTGAATCGCGGGATCGATGTCGGTCAGACAGTGGCCGCAAGCTTTCAGACACCAACACTTTTTCAAATCGCCCGCGATCTGCGACGCATGCAGATTGATACCTCGGTCTCCGAGGCCGATGTGGGGCCGATTCAGCCCGGTCAGCCCGTGCGTTTTACGGTGGATGCCTTTCGTGAACAGGAGTTCACCGCAAAGGTGCGAATGGTTCGGCTAAATCCCACCACACAGCAAAACGTTGTGACATATAACGTGGTGATTGATGTCGACAATAAGGATGGGATTTTGTTGCCCGGCATGACGGCCCAGGTATCGATTGTCACTAACCGCAAAGAGCGCGTGCTGCGCGTACCCGCCTCTGCATTGCGTTTTCGGCCTCCGGAGGCAGATGCCGCTGCTGCAGCCGCCGCTGCGCCTCCGGAAAAGGGGCGCCGGGCTGCCGCCCAGGTACCCCGTGTCCACGTGATCGGTGAGTCCGGCGCACTGATGCCCAAAGAAATCAAAATTGGTATCACTGATGGCCGCTTTACCGAGGTGCTCGAGGGCCTTGCGGAAGGCGATGAGGTCGTGGTCCGCGCGGTAGCAGCACCGACCAATAATCAAACCAGCGGATTTCGATTCCGGATGTTTTAGTCATGCCGCAATCCCTGATTCGGCTTATCGACATTCATAAGCAGTATGAGACTGCCGGCGCTCCGCCGGTGCCGGTGCTGCATGGTGTATCGCTAGAAATTGCGTCGGGTGAGTTTGTTTGCCTGATGGGCCAGTCGGGCTCAGGAAAATCCACGCTCATGAACATTTTGGGCTGTCTGGATTCGCCAACCCGCGGTGAGTATCTGTTAGCGGGGGAGCAGGTCAGTGGCTTGGCGCCCGACGCATTGGCGGCCATTCGTAATCGGCAGCTTGGGTTTGTATTTCAGGGTTTTAATTTACTTAAGCGCATGTCAGCGATCGATAACGTTGCGCTGCCGATGATCTATGCAGGTGAAGGCCGCGCACAGGCCCTGCAGCGGGCCCAAGAAAAGCTGCGGCTGACCGGCTTGGCGGACTTAGCGCAGCGGCTGCCCAATCAGCTCTCGGGTGGTCAGCAGCAGCGGGTGGCCATTGCCCGGGCATTGGTGATGAATCCCTCGGTCTTACTTGCGGATGAGCCCACCGGAAATTTGGATACCGCTACCTCTGAAGAAATCATGGGCCTGATTCAGCGCTTAAATCGCGAGCAGTCGATCACTGTGGTTTTAGTGACCCATGAGCCCGATATTGCGCGATTTGGTCAACGACTCATTCGCCTGAAAGATGGCCGCGTGATTTTCGATGGCCCGATTGCGCAGGGACTCGGAGAGCGGGTGGTTGCGGCATGAATGCACCCCAGGTTCTCCAAGAGGCCCTGCGGGCGCTTTCGACCAATCGGCTGCGAACCTCGCTCACGATGCTGGGGGTAATTATCGGTGTGTCGGCCGTCGTGATCATGATGGGTGTTGGCCGGGGCGCGCAGGCCCTTGTGAATCAAAGCATCAGCAGCATGGGCAGCAATCTGCTGGTGGTCTTTCCGGGCTCGCAGACCTCCGGCGGCGTTCGTTTCGGCGCCGGCGCAGCCCAGACCCTGACCTTATCGGATGCGGCCGCCGCCCGGTCGGTATCCGGCGTAATTCGGGTGGCACCAATTGTGATGCGCTCCTTTCAGCTGGGCTATGGCAATACCAATTGGAGCGCGATGGTAACGGGTGTTACCGCCGAATATTTCCCGACACGCTCCTGGGAACCCGAAGAAGGCGATCTATTTTCTGAAGCCGACTTGCGCTCGAATGCACGCATCGCCGTAATTGGTCAAACCACCGCCAAGCAGCTTTTTGGTGATGAAGATCCCATCGGCAAAACGATGCGTATTCGCAACTTGCCGTTTACCGTGATCGGCATCCTGGCTCGCAAGGGCCAGAGTCTGGATGGCCGTGATCAGGATGATGCAGTTTTTATTCCGCTAACGACCGCGCGGCAGCAGCTGATTCGCAGCACCTTTCCCGGCAGCATCAATTTGTTATTCGTACAGGTGGCCTCTGCGGAGCAGATGGCCTCGGCAGAGGCCGAGCTGACAGATTTATTACGGGTCCGCCATCGGATTGCGCCAGGCCAGGAGAATGACTTCACGGTCCGTAACCTAACGGCGATCGCTCAGACTGCCGCGGTGGCGGCAGGTGCCATGGCCATCTTATTGGGCTCCATTGCCGGAGTGTCGCTACTGGTTGGGGGCATTGGCATCATGAATATCATGCTGGTGAGCGTGACCGAGCGCACGCGTGAGATCGGTATTCGTATGGCCATTGGTGCCCGGCAGCGCGACATTCTTCGCCAGTTTCTGATCGAGGCCATCACCATTTGTCTAGCGGGCGGTGCGGTTGGCGTGTTTCTCGGCATCTCCGGCGCCTGGCTTATTGCATCGGTCAGTGGCCTGCTGGTGGAGATTTCGGTGTCTTCAATTGCGCTTGCCTTTGGGTTTTCTGCGGCAATTGGTATTTTCTTCGGTTGGTATCCGGCTGCGAAAGCATCACGGCTGCGCCCGGTCGAGGCCCTCCGAATCGAATAACGGTTCTCCAACCGCGAGGTGGTATCGCAGGCAGACTTGCTGTCAGCATGCGATGTATGAAAACACCCTTACATCTGCGGTTTCGCGGCTTTGAGCCCTCTGAAAGTCTGACGCACATTGCAGTCGAGCAGGTACGACGGCTGGAGGCCTTTGCGGGAGAGTTTATGGCCTGCCGTGTAAGCATCGAGCAGCTGCAAAAACATCAGCATCAGGGCCGGCCGTATGGCGTTTCGATCGACATTACGCTGCCGGGCTATGAGCTTGCTGTGAATCGGCAGCAGCACGAGGACGTTTATATCGCGATTCGCGATGCGTTTTTGGCAATGCATCGCCAGCTGGAGACCGTCGTGGAAAAGCGCCGTGGACAAATCAAGTTTCATCAGCAAGCCAGCCCCGTTACAGAATCCAATCCTCAGTCACGGTGATTTCCACGCCTTCCGTGTCGCGTTGTTCGCGAGATGGTGCACGCTTAGGCCTCGTTGATCTTTATTTTTTGGAGCCTGACCCATGACAAGCCTTGCCCGGATTCGCAATGATTTGATGAAGCAGTTCTTTGATGACTGGATATCGCCGAGTTTTGTCGTCCGGCCCCTGCATGGCCGATCCCTGCCCGAAGATTTTGCGGTGGATATTCGAGAAAATGATCAGCATTTCACCATTCAGGCAGAGATGCCGGGCCTGCGCAAAGAAGATATTCAGGTCGATATCGATGGCGCACGAATCACGATTGGCGCCGAGGTCAAGCAGATGGACCAAAAGGTGGAAAACGAACGGGCAGTCTGCAGCGAGCGTTTCTACGGTGCGGTCTCACGCAGCTTTCAGCTACCTTCAGAGGTCGATAGTGCGGGTTGCAATGCAAGTTATCAGGATGGCATTCTGAAGCTCACACTGCCCAAGCGTTCGATTAGCGCCGGTAAACGGATCGCGATTCACTGAGGGACCGCCATGTTTAAGCACTATCTCATTCCCGTGGATGACTACACGGTGGAGCACGCCGACTTCCCACGGCTTTCCGCGATGGCGCAGCGTGATTCAGCAAAAATCACGCTTGCCCATGTTTCGGACCCGCTGCCCGCGGTGTTTTATTTGCAGAATGGTTTTGGCGGGGATTACATCACGGTGCCCGATCATCGTCGCGCCTGCGAGAGTTACGCCGCCAAGATGTTCCGCTCTGTCGCCGAAAAGCTTGCGCCTTCGGTAAAAGTTGAGCATGTCCATGTCTTTAATAGCGATATCACAGCGGGCATTCTCGAGGCCGCTGAAAAGTCGGGTGCGGATGTGATTCTGATGAATTCGCACAAGCGCTCCGGATTTAAGGCTCTATTAATGGGTAGCGAGACCCGGGAGGTGATGGCCGACTCGCGGCTGCCAGTGCTGGTGCTCTAGTATCCTTCGCTTACACTAGCGGACCTGCCGATTTTGGCAGCGTTTCGTGATCTATCGCAGAAGGATTGGAGATGAGAACCCTGATTTCGTCTGGCTCGCCGTTTGAAAAAACGATGGGCTATTCGCGGGCCGTGGTGCAAGGCCCCTTTTGTTTTGTCTCCGGCACCACCGGATATGACTACAGCAAAATGGAGATGCCGGAAGATGTTGCCACGCAGACTACCAATGCGCTTCGCACCATTGAGGGCGCGCTGCAGCAGGCTGGTTTTGCAATGAGCGATGTGGTGCGGGCTACGTACTATCTGACGGATGTCGCTTATGCGGATGCGATTATTCCGATTCTGGGCAAGACATTTGGTGAGATTCGGCCGGCCGCTTCGGTCGTGATTGCACAGTTGTTAAAGCCCGAGATGAAAGTCGAAATCGAAGTCACCGCCTGCAAGTGGCCCGCCTGAAGGCTTAGCTAAAAGCCTACTCTTAAAACCGTCAGGGCGCGAGGTCAAAGAGCAGGACCTCTGCTTGATCTCCGCTCTCGATTACGACTTCGCTTTCGGACTCGATCATCAGGCCATCGCCACCGGCGAGTGGCAAGCCATTGACACTCAGTCGGCCGCGAATCAGGTGCACATAGGCTTTGCGCTTGGGGTCGTGGGTCCAGCGGGCGGACTGATCGCCGTGGAACTGACCGATGTAGAGCCGGGCATCGGCACTCATTGACAGAGAGCCTTCAGCGCCATCGGGAGAAGCGATCAGCCTGAGCCTGCCAGATTTTTCTGCAGCCTCTACGGTCACCTGGGCATAGCTTGGGGCGACTGCCCGCTGACTGGGCTCAATCCAGATCTGCAGGAAGTGGGTCTCAGCGGTTTTGGAGTGATTAAATTCGCTGTGCGTTACACCGGTGCCTGCCGACATGCGTTGAACATCTCCGGCCGGTATGGTCTCCACATTGCCCATGCTGTCCTTGTGTGCGAGTTCGCCGGAGAGCACCACACTGATGATCTCCATATCGCGGTGGCCGTGTGTGCCAAATCCCATGCCGGGTGCGACCCGGTCGTCGTTGATGACCCGAAGATTTCCCCAACCCATGAAACGAGGGTCGTAGTAATTTGCAAACGAAAAAGAGTGGTAACTCTTCAGCCAGCCGTGATCAGCAAAGCCCCGTTCGTGGGATCGACGAATCTGCATGCTGCCGAAATAATAAGTAGGCCCTTAATCGCCGTCTCGGGTGAAGCGGCGCAGGTGCTCGGATTTGTGGATCGCCTGGGCGGGGGTCATGGGGAAAGGATAAGGGAAATGGCTCAGCCGGATGGCTGATTTTCAGCCACCTAAAAGCGGGCTACTTTTTTCTAAATGTCCAAGTTAACGATTCACGCGGTTCACTCTGATTGGCATAATATGCCAATTCCAGAAACGGAGGCCGCCATGCCCACCCGAAACATCGTGCTGACCGAACACCAGTCATCCCTGGTCGATCACTTGGTGAGTAGCGGCCGCTATCAAAATGCCAGCGAAGTGCTGCGCGAGGGGTTGCGCCTTGTGGAACAGCGCGAGGCCGAAAACGCGTCGCGGCTGCAGGCCCTGCGCGCTGCGATTCAGGTGGGCATTGACGATATTGAAGCGAGCCGCTTCAATAGCTTCGATAGCTCCGAGTCACTTGAGACTCACCTGAAGATCCTTGCAGCCAAGGCGACCAGTGGAGCATAAGCAAGGCTGGAGTGTTCAGCTTTCTCAGCAAGCCGAGTTAGATTTTTCCGAGATTCTTAAATGGACGGCCGAGAACTTTGGCGTGCAGCAGGCCAACGAATATGCAGAAACCCTATGGCTTGCAATCGTCGCGCTAAAAGCAGTCGGCCTTCGATCTTTGGCATGCACAAGAAAAGCTTCGCCAGAACAGAGTAAAGATTCGACCTGCTGTTCAAGCTTGAAAGACAGTCGCCGCGTGATTGGCTCAAACGCCATTCGCTGTCAACACTCTAGTGCACAAAAAGAAAAGGAGATCAGATTGCTCTGATCCCCTTGGTGTTTTGGCGCGGCTGGCAGGATTCGAACCCACGACCCCTTGGTTCGTAGCCAAGTACTCTATCCAACTGAGCTACAGCCGCAAGACCGCGAAGTTTAGCAGTTTTCTGGGGGTCCGGCTGCTGTCTCCGGCGGCATCCCCAAGCAATTGGTGCCGTAGTTTATTCCTGGCGGGCGGCTAAGGCAGTCTTCATCAGATCGGCCATGGTGCGGGCCTCGATCTTGTCCATGATGTTGGCACGATGGGCCTCGACCGTTTTGATGCTGATATCAAGATCATCGGCGATCTGCTTATTTAGCCGGCCTGCCACGATGCGGTCTAGCACCTGTTCCTCGCGGGGTGTCAGTCTTGCCAGCAGCTCACGGGCCCGCTTGGCCAGCACGCCGCGCGAGCCTTCATCGCGCGCCCGCTGAAATGCACTCGCCACCAGCATGCAGAGATGCTCGTCGTTAAATGGTTTTTCCAGGAAATCAACTGCACCTTTTTTCATGCTGTTGACGGCCATGGGCACCGTGCCATGGCCGGTGATGAAAATTAACGGCAGCGCAATGCCCCGGCGCAGTAACTCGTCGTGAAGCTCGGTGCCGGACATGCCGGGCATACGCACATCCGCAATCAGGCAGCCGCCCATCTGGCCGGTAAAGCCGGTTGGCACCGACGCAAGGAAACGCTCTGCGCTATCGAATGCAGTCACCCGAAATCCTTGACCCTCTAAGAGCCACCTCAGCGAATCACGGACGGCCTCATCGTCATCGACAACGTAGACCATCTCCGCATTCGCGGTGCGATAGGCTTGGGGATTCGCGCTCATGACTTCATGGCCTCCGACTCTGGGGTGGTGTTTTGAGGCGGTGGCTCCGCCTGAACCGGTAATGTAAACCGAAATGTGCAGCCGCCATCGGGGTTGTCCTCAAACCACAGCCGGCCCTGATGCGACTCGATAATAGAGCGGCAGATATTGAGGCCCATGCCCATGCCATCGTTTTTGGTGGTGTAAAACGAATCAAAGAGCCGGTCGCGGATCGCCCTTGGAACACCGTGGCCGCGGTCAATCACTGAAAATGCCATCTGATCAGCGATCAGGCTCACCTCAATGACCAGGGTCCGACGCTGTGCTCCGCGCATGGCATCAATGCCGTTTTTCACGAGGTTGACCAGCACCTGCTCAATGAGCACCGGATCCACATTCAGCATCGGCAGGTCATCGGGGATTTTCTGAACCAGCTCAATGCCTTGCTCGCGTGCATCGATCTCTGCAAGGCCGAGAGAGTCTGCAAGAATCGTGCGCGGATCAGTCAGCCTGCGGATCGGATCACTGCGCTTTACAAAGCCCCGAATTCGGCGGATGACTTGTCCGGCCCGCTCTGCTTGCCGCGCGGTCTTGGTCAGTAGATCAATCAAGTCCTCGTTTGGGATGTCTTCGCCGCGTGACTCCGCCAATCGAATCCGGGAGGCTGCACCCGAGGTGTAGTTGGCAATCGCAGTCAGCGGCTGATTCAGCTCATGGGCAAGCGAGGAGGCCATCTCGCCCATGGTCACCAGCCGCGCGGTCTGCTGAAGTTTTTCATGCTGCTCGCGCTGGGCCTGCTGGTTGGCCCGCTCTTGGGTGATGTCGGTGGCCACCATAAGCTCCACCGCACGGCCATCCACCCATTGAATGCTTCTGATGCGGACTTCAAACCAGCGCTCTACGATTTCGCTGTAGACCTCACGAACATCAGCCCAGGGCCCGCGTGCCGCGGCAGAGAGATATCGGTGGCCATCGGTAATTGAGTTGCCAAACCACTTTTTATAGGCTTGGTTTGCAAAGAGCAGCTCGCCTGTTGGGGTGGGTGCGGCTACTGAGACCGCAGTATCGAGGGCCTGCAGTACGGTGATGAATCGTTCCTGGGATTGGGCAAGCTCCTGACGAATACGGGTCTGCTCGGTAATGTCTGTGACAGAAGTCATCCAGCCAGTCTGCTGGCCGCTTTGATCAATCAGCGGTGAGGTATACATCCGCACGGTGAGCCGGCTGCCATCTTTACGCACGATGTTAATCGGCAGGCCTGAGGGCGGGCTTTCACCGGCCATCATCCGATCAAGGTTTCTTCCCAATTGATCCTGGGTATCACCTGGCCAGTAGGGATAGGGCGGGCTTGCGCCTGTCAGTTCTTGGGCGGTGAAGCCGACCATTTTGCAAAACGCAGGATTAACGTATTTGATGCGGCCCTCAAGGTCGATCACCCGCATTCCTGTGGAGAGCGAATTCTCCATCGCTCGGCGAAAGGCGGTCTCCTCGGCAAGTTCTTGTTCAGCGCCAAGTCGGCGGCGTGTGTTTCGCCAGACAACGATTTGGCTGATCACGGCAAATAAAATCAGTCCGACGACCAGCGTGGTGATGACGTCGTTGTAGACGGTGCTTATCGGCCGCTGAATAAATCCACGGAGGCGAATCTGTTTGGACATGGGCTCAAGCGGCACCTCATAGGCCGGCCCGCCAGATGTGGTGTCCTCGCTCCGGGTCTGGCCAAGCCGTTCGCCTTCAGCACCTACAAGACTGAAAGCAACCCGGCCGCCGATCTCGCTTGGAATGGTGGTCAGCAACATCGACGGCAGCGAGTAGCTGGCAACCAAGACGCCATCGGCAGCGCCATTGCGAATGATGGGCACATGAAGATCGACCTCGATGTCATTCGGGGTACGAATAGGGCCAGAGTAGTGCGGTTTTTTTGCACTCATGGCGTACTCGAACGCGGTGTTGCTCGGGTTTCGCCCCAAGGGGCTGCCCAGCCGATCAAAGCCTTGTGTTGGCAGGCCTTGCGAGGTGCTCACAAACTGCACCACTGAGTTGCGATCCAGCCACGCAACAAACACGACCTCGGGGTGTTTGACAAAAAAGTTCTCGGCAAAGCGCTGCAGATCTCTGCCGGTTGGCTTGACGGGAAGCTGACTGGCGAACCCGCTTACCTCGTCCTGTGCCCGCTGTAGCCGCTCGCCGATCTGTCGCTGGGTGGCGTTGACATCGCGAATCAGTGCCTGCTGCTGCTGATTGGATTCGGATGCGGTCAGATACCAAATGGTGGCGGCCATGAGCATGGCCAGGGCGATCACGGCAACGATCGGGGAGACCAGGATCCACCGCATGGACCGCGAAGAGCGCAGCGGTCCGAGCTTGATCGGATCAAGGACCTCGGGGATGGTGCTCTGGTCTTTATCGGGCATGGGGTCGGGGGCGATTGGCCTAGGCTCGGTCGCAGATGAGACCACACCTTGGACCTTCGTGGCGAGCGGGGGTAGGCTGGCCCAATATTTCTTAATGTGAAATTATAGTTCGTATCATGAAAAATCACTTGTTCTCAGTGTGATCCCCCGCGCACAATTCGGCTCACAACAAACATTTCACAAAAACACTAGAGGAGGTGACCATGGCCGAGCCACAACGCGTCGACATGGATGAGGTGGAGACAAGGGAATGGCTGGACTCGCTGGAGGCCGTCATCGAGCGTGAGGGACCCGAGCGCGCCCAATTTCTTCTCGAAAAGCTGATTGATAAGACCCGCCGCACTGGTGGCTTCATTCCGTTTTCAGCAAACACTGCTTACGTCAATACGATTCCGGCATCGCTCGAAGAGCACTGCCCCGGCAATCTCGAGTACGAGGAGCGTCTGCGCTCCTGGATGCGTTGGAATGCGATGGCGATGGTGGTCCGAACCAATCGCGGTGAGGGCGATCTGGGTGGCCACATCTCGAGCTTTCAGTCGCTGGCAAATATGCTGGGCATTGGCTTTAACCATTTCTGGAAGGGTCCGGATCATCCCAAGGGCCACGACCTGCTCTTTATCCAGGGCCATTCATCGCCCGGAATTTATGCCCGCGCCTATTTAGAGGGCCGCATCAATGAGGATCAACTCAATAACTTCCGTCGTGAAGTCGATGGCAAGGGCCTATCGAGCTACCCACACCCGAAGTTGATGCCGGATTTCTGGCAGTTCCCCACCGTTTCAATGGGCCTGGGCCCGCTCATGGCGATTTATCAGGCCCGATTCCTAAAATACATGCATGCCCGTGGCCTTGCGGATACCGAGGAGCGCAAAGTCTGGGCCTTCTGCGGTGACGGTGAGATGGATGAGCCCGAGTCAATGGGTGCGATTGGCCTTGCTGCCCGAGAAAAGCTCGATAACTTGGTGTTTGTCGTGAACTGCAATCTCCAGCGTCTCGATGGACCAGTGCGCGGCAATGGAAAGATTATTCAAGAGCTAGAGAGTGATTTCCGTGGTGCAGGCTGGAATGTCATCAAGGTCATCTGGGGGTCGTATTGGGATCCGCTCCTGGCAAAAGACAAAGAAGGTCTGCTGCAGCAGGTGATGATGGATACCGTCGACGGCGAATATCAGAATTACAAAGCCAACGATGGCGCCTATGTGCGCAAACATTTCTTTGGTAAGCACCCCAAACTCTTGGAGATGGTCTCGCGCATGAGCGATGACGACATCTGGCGCCTCAACCGTGGCGGCCATGATCCCCACAAGATCTATGCGGCGTTTTCCGCAGCATCGCGGCACAAAGGCCAGCCGACGGTTATTTTGGTGAAGACCATTAAGGGCTATGGCATGGGCAAGGTGGCCGAGGGCCGTAATACCGCGCATCAGACCAAAAAGCTCGATGACATGACCATTCATGAGTTCCGGGATCGATTTGGCATTCCCATTCCGGATGACAAGCTGCATGACATTCCGTTTTATAAGCCCGCCGAAGATGCTCCAGAGATGAAGTATCTGCACGAGCGTCGTACCGCTTTGGGCGGGTATCTGCCGGCGCGCCGCATGAAGGCCGACGAGCAACTCAAGGTGCCAGCCCTGGATGTGTTTGCCCCGGCGCTGGAAGCAACGCCAGAGGGCCGTGAGATCTCAACCACGCAGGCCTATGTCCGTTGCCTGACACAACTGCTGCGTGACAAAGAGCTTGGCCCGCGTGTGGTGCCGATTCTGGTCGATGAGGCCCGCACCTTCGGTATGGAAGGACTCTTTAGGCAGATCGGTATTTACTCAGTTGAGCCCCAGAAATACGAGCCGGTGGATCGCGACCAGGTGATGTATTACCGCGAGGATGTCAAAGGCCAGATCCTGCAAGAGGGCATTAACGAAGCAGGTGGAATGAGTTCATGGGTAGCGGCAGCGACTAGCTATTCCACCAATAACCGGATCATGATCCCGTTTTACATCTACTACTCGATGTTTGGATTGCAGCGGGTCGGTGATCTGGCATGGGCAGCGGGTGATATGCGGGCCCGTGGCTTTTTGTTAGGCGGTACTGCGGGCCGAACCACGCTAAACGGCGAGGGCCTCCAGCACGAGGATGGCCACAGCCATATTCTTGCCTCCGTGATTCCGAACTGTGTTTCGTATGACCCAACGTTCTCCCATGAGGTCGCAGTTATTCTGCACTCGGGCTTAAAGCGCATGGTCGAAAACCAGGAGGACATCTTCTTCTATGTCACCCTGATGAACGAGAACTATGCCCATCCAGGATTTAAGCCGGGCTCCGAGGCACACATTCTGAAAGGCATGTATCTGCTGCAGGAAGGCGACGCCTCTGCCAGGTATCGGGTGCAGCTGATGGGCAGCGGCACAATCTTGCGTGAAGTCATTGCCGCAGCAGATTTGTTAAAGGAGTTTGGTGTGACTGCAGACATCTGGAGCTGCCCGAGCTTTACCGAGCTGCGCCGCGATGGCATGGAGTGCGAGCGATTTAATTTACTTAACCCCACTGAAAACCCGCGGGTGCCCTTTGTGACCCAACAGCTGCAGGATCGGTCGGGCCCAATTGTTGCCGCGACAGACTACATGCGCCTGTTCTCGGATCAGGTCCGGCCCTATGTGCCGGCAGGCCGCCGTTACATCACACTGGGCACCGACGGGTTTGGCCGATCGGATACCCGAGCCAAGCTGCGTGAGTTCTTTGAGGTAGATCGCCGCTATGTGGCGCTTGCCGCGCTGCGCGGTCTTGCAGATGAAGGCAAGATCAAGATGTCTGTGGTGAGTGATGCCATTAAGAAGTTTGGCATTCAATCCAACCGCCCCAGCGCGATGTCCGCGTAACCGGCACCCCAACAGGAGAACGAAACATGGCAACTGTTGAGTTAAAGGTTCCGGATATTGGGGACTTCAAAGATGTCGAAATCATTGAAGTATTGGTTAAGCCCGGAGACAGCATTAGCGTTGAGCAAAGCTTAATTACGGTTGAAAGTGATAAAGCCTCAATGGAGATCCCAGCCTCCATTGCCGGAAAGATCGTCGAGATGAAAGTCAAACTCGGCGACAAAGTCTCCGAAGGCTCCGTCCTCGCCCTCATCGAGGCCGCCGCTGGGGCTGGCGCCTCCGTTAGCGGGCCGGCTGCGGAATCGGGTCGAGGCGAGTTAAAAGAGGGGTCGAGCCGAGACCCGAATCCGCAGGGGCAGGCGAATCCGAGCTCAGGCGGCGCTGGCAGTCAGTCGAATCCAAGCTCAGGCGGCGCCGCGAATCCACAGGGAACTCCGAGCTCAGCAGCCAATGCGATCAAACACTTCACCGGCACCCCCGACATCTCCTGCGACATGGCGGTCTTAGGCGCCGGCCCAGGCGGCTACTCTGCCGCATTTCGTGCGGCCGACCTCGGCATGAATACGGTGCTCATTGAGCGCTTCTCCACACTCGGTGGCGTCTGCTTAAACGTCGGCTGCATTCCGTCAAAAGCACTGCTGCATGTCGCGGCAGTCATGGACGAAGTCAAACACATGGGCGCACTCGGTGTGAGCTTCGGTGAGCCTGCTGTTGATCTGGATAAGCTGCGCGATCAAAAATCAAAAGTCATTGGCAAGCTCACCGGCGGCTTGGCCGGCATGGCCAAGGCACGCAAAGTACAAGTCGTGCAGGGCGTGGGTAAGTTCATCGATAGCTTTCACATCGAAGTTACGGCTGCAGATGGCGGCAAAAAAGTCATCGGCTTTAAAAATGCCATCATTGCAGCGGGTTCCGAGGCCGTGAAGCTGCCTTTTATGCCGCAGGATGAGCGTGTCGTGACTTCTACCGGTGCGTTAGAGCTGAAATTTAAGCCCAAGCGCATGCTGGTGATTGGTGGCGGAATCATTGGTTTGGAAATGGCGACCGTGTATTCCACCCTCGGCGCACGCATTGATGTGGTGGAAATGCTCGATGGCCTGATGCAGGGCGCTGACCGTGATCTGGTGAAGGTCTGGCAGAAGCACAACGCACACCGTTTCGATAAGCTCATGCTGAAATGTAAGACCGTGGGCGCTGAGGCCAAGGCCGACGGCATTCATGTGAAGTTTGAAGGCGAGGGCGCACCGGCAGAGCCGCAGGTCTATGACCTTGTGCTTCAGGCGGTGGGCAGAAGGCCCAATGGCGCATCGATTGCTGCCGAGCAGGCCGGGGTAACGGTGAGCGACCGCGGATTTATTGCTGTCGATGCCCAGATGCGGACCAATCAGCCCCATATCTTTGCGATCGGCGATATCGTTGGCAATCCAATGCTGGCGCACAAGGCGGTGCACGAAGGCCATGTTGCGGCCGAGGCCGCGGCAGGGCAGAAATCATTTTTCGATGCCCGCGTGATTCCGTCGGTGGCATACACCGATCCTGAAATGGCCTGGGTCGGCGTGACCGAGGATGAGGCCAAGGCCAAGGGTATGCAGATCGAAAAAGCCGTATTCCCTTGGGCGGCTTCAGGCCGAGCGATCGCCAATGGCCGAGACGAGGGCTTTACGAAAATTATTGTGGACCCTGAGAGCCATCGCGTCATCGGTGGTGCGATTGTTGGCACCCACGCTGGCGACATGATTGGTGAATTCGCATTGGCCATTGAAATGGGTGCAGATCCGCACGATATCGGCAAGACGATCCATCCCCATCCGACCCTTGGCGAGTCAATTGGCATGGTGGCCGAGGTCTTCTCGGGCAGCTGTACCGATCTGCCGCCGCAGAAAAAGAAGTAGGCCTCTCCCCGCCGCTTGGGGGTTTCCAGCACAGGCCACGGGAATGGGTTGACGCCCCTTCCCGTCGTGCCTGACCATCTTGCTTCATGAAGCAGGAAACTCCCCCGCCACCAGAGCGACAGGTATCGCTCGAAGATAAATACACCCTGGAGCGCGGCTGGGCCTTTATGAGCGGCATCCAGGCGCTGGTGAGGCTGCCCATGATGCAGCGACAGCGCGATCAGCAGGCGGGCTTAAATACTGGCGGATTTGTCAGCGGCTATCGTGGCAGTCCGCTTGGCGGATATGACCAGGCCCTGTGGGCCGCGCGCAAGCACCTGGCAGCCCACCAAGTGGTGTTTCAGCCTGGCGTGAATGAGGAGCTCGCTGCTACCGCGATCTGGGGCACGCAGCAGCTCGATCTCTTTCCCGAAAAGCGCAAGGTCGATGGCGTATTTGGCATCTGGTATGGCAAGGGCCCGGGCGTTGATCGCTGCTCAGATGTGTTTAAGCACGCCAACATGGCGGGCACATCGCGGCTAGGCGGTGTGATTGCGGTTGCTGGTGATGATCATGTCGCCAAAAGTTCAACCGCTGCCCATCAGAGCGATCATATTTTCAAGGCCTGTGGGTTTCCGGTGTTTTTCCCATCGGATGTGCAAGGCATTTTGGATATGGGCCTGCATGCGTTTGCGATGAGCCGATTCTCCGGCCTGTGGTGCGGCATGAAGACAATTCAAGAGGTCGTCGAGTCATCAGCGACTGTCTTGGTCGATCACGATCGCATTAATCTGTTGTTGCCGCAGGACTTTCCGATGCCGGCCTCTGGTGTTCACATCCGCTGGCCGGATGCGGCGCTGGATCAAGAAGCCAGACTCATGGAGACCAAGTGGTATGCAGCCCTTGCGTATGTACGGGCCAACCGCTTAAACCACAATGTGATCGCCGGCCCCGATGATCGCTTCGGCATTATCGCCAGCGGCAAAGCGTTTAACGATACCCGCCAGGCCCTTGCGGACCTTGGGCTGACCGACGAGCACTGTAGGCGGCTTGGCATTCGTCTGCATCAGGTCAATGTGGTCTGGCCATTAGAGGCCACCATCACACGCGAATTTGCCGCCGGACTTAAAGAGATTCTGGTGGTCGAAGAAAAGCGCCAGATCATTGAATATCAGCTCAAAGAAGAGCTCTACAACTGGCGGCCCGATGTTCGGCCTGATGTGGTCGGCAAGTTCGATGAATCGGATGATGATCACTCTGGCGGTGAGTGGGCAAGGCCCAATCCCGCAGAAAACTGGCTGCTGCGCGCAAAGGCGGATCTCACGCCCGCACTGATCGCAAAAGCAATTGCCCGCCGGCTGCGCAAAATGGGCGTGCCCGATGACATTGATTCCCGTATGCAGCAACGGCTTGCGGTGATTGAGGCCAAAGAGCAATCACTAAAGGTGGTCACAGGCCAGTCGGCAGAGCGGCCGCCCTGGTTTTGTAGCGGCTGCCCGCATAACACCAGCACCCG
>JAGWXV010000111.1 GCA_018969705.1 Betaproteobacteria bacterium | reverse complement strand
CATCGATCAGCCGCCAGAAGGCGCCGCGCCAGATCACCGTCTCTTGTTCGGGCACACATAAACCACAGTCGGATCGCGGCGCCGAAGAAGGCTCATCTTTATCGGACTTCATCAGGATTGAGAGAATCGACATCGACAATTTTCCTTATCGGCCGGAGCAGTGGGCGCCGCTTGCTGCTTCACCACTGCCGAGCGCCAGAGCGGGGGGTTCGACCCGATAGCCGTAGGGCGAGTGCTGAAGATCAAGCGCAATGCACCCGACCGCCAGCAGCCAAAAAATAATGACGCCGCGGCTCATGTGATGCCTGCCTTTGCCCGCGCGCGAACGCCGACAATTGAGCCGAGAAATGCGCAGGCAAACCAGACCCAGCCGTGCAGGCTGGCAGAGGCGATGCCGCCGAGGTAGCCCCCGACATTGCAGCCAAATGCAAGCCGCGAGCTATAGCCCATGACGAGGCCTGCTGCAATGCTGATCAGTAATGCAGACGCAGCGGGCCAACGGGGTTTCTGAAAGGATTTTAAATTCCACCGATCAGCAATCAGCGCACCATAAAGCAGACCGATGTTGGTGACCGACGTGACATCCCAGAGAATGGGCTCAAGTAGCCGCTCGGCATGTGGTGCCGCGCCCCAGAATGCATCTTGACTTAAATCGATACCGACAGCACTGGCAATCTTCGCGCCCCAAAGCCCCAGGCCATACACAATGCCCCAGGGCTGACCGGCAACAACGAGGTGCACCGCATAGACAAGAGCAATTGCAACCGCACCCCAGAGCCAGCGTTTTGGAATCGGCGGCAGGCGCTCTCCGCGCGCCCGCCGCTGTCGGGCGGTGAGCATGATGCTCACCAACGCAATCAGTGCACACAGTCCAATGGTGAGAAATAGCGCCGAGCCAAGACCTAGTTGCCCGATCAAATCAACGGGTGCATCGGGTTGTGCATGGCCGATGAAATTTAGTGGCCCGCCCAGCTCAGTCCATGCCGGCAGATGAGAGGCTCCGAAGAAACTGCCAACGATAAAGGCCGGCAGCACCGCCCACGAGGTGGGTGAGGAGGCCCCGGCCTTATAGAGCGTGCCCGAGCCGCAGCCGTCAGCGAGCTGCATTGTGAAACCAAACACGAGGGCCCCCAGCATTAGGCCCCAGGTGATGGGTGCCAAAGCGCCGACGATTTCTTCGCTTGCATGGTTCAGAAGTGGAAAGGCCAGCAGTGCGCACAACGATAGCAGCACCATCTGGCCGGTCATGCCCCAAGGATCACGATCCTGAAGCAGGGTTCGCCACCCTGTTGCGAATCCGAAGCGGGCCGCGCTAAGTGCGGCGCCGAATCCCAGGCCGAGCAGCAGCAGTAAGCCGGCACGAATGCCGGCAAACCAGGTAATCACCATCCATGCAAAGAGCGCCGGAAGGATGAGCAGCAGTCGTTGCATCGGATGGGGGCCGGCGCTATCGCTTCAGGTTATTGACCGAGTCTTTAAGCTGCTGCTTTAAGACTGAAGCCCGCGAAGGCTCGTTGTCCATGGGGTTTCGGCTCTTTGACCAGGAAACGGTGGACTCTGGATAGAGCTTGATATTGCGCTGGCCAAGAAGCTGCGTGAGCACAAACCAGGTGGTCGCACTCCAGTGGCCGGTATTACAAAAGGTGATGACTTCTTGGTCGCCGATCAGTCCTGCGTTTTTTGCAATTGATTCAAGTTGATCGCGCGGCAACAGCTTACTGGTATTGAGCTGAAACCATTCTTCATGGTCATGGTTTTTCGCGCCCGGAAGTGTGCCTGCTCTGGGCGACGATGGATGTTTGTCTTCGCCGAGGAAGTAGTCTTCCGGCCGGGAATCGGAGAGCAGGAATTTTTTCCCGGATGCACGATTGCGAATGAGCCCGGCAATCTCGTCCGTGGTTGCAATCTGCGTGCGGTCTAGCTTCACCGAGATGTTGCTTGCGGCCGGTGTGTTCTTGGTCGTTTCAATCGGATAGCCAAGTGCCCCCCAGGCGCCAAGACCCCCTTCGAGAATGGAGATTCGCTTTAAGCCTGCCAGATGCAGCGTCCAGAACAGCCGCGCGGCACCGCCAAAATCGCTGGCATCGGATCCCACCGGTGCGATCACGATGTGGACCTGCGGTTCGATGCCCCACTTTCTGAACAGTTGAGTGAGCTGCTGATCCGAGAGTACCCGGCCCGGATTTTTCTCTGGTCCGCGAATCGACGAGTACGGGGCAGCAATTGCGCCAGGGATATGGCCCGCATCATAGTTTGGAGTTTTACCATCGCCTTGCATGAGCTCACGGATATCGAGAATCCGCAAATTGGCCTTTCTATCGATCAGGACTTTTAAGGCCGCCGGCGTAATGATCGGCGTGACTGCCTCGGCAGCCGCAGCCGCCGCGGCGGGCTGGGCCTGGGCCATTACTGGGTTTAAGTAGAGCATCGCCGCCACTGCCAGACAGCACACCAGCGCCTCTAGCGCACGGGCTGCGCGTCGGGGGTTGGGCATCTGAAGCTCGAAAGGTGCGGCTTGCGACATCATGGCAGACTCACATTTATAACGATATTGGCATGTGTGCTAAATGTTGGGGTCACTCAGCACACAGGGCTTGAGGATACGTGAAATTGGATGCGAGTCTATTCAGAATCTGAAATCTCGCTAGGACAAGGGGTAGTGATGACACAGCAGCAGACAGCAATTTTTGGGGGCGGGTGTTTTTGGTGCCTGGAGGCTGTTTTTCAGGATTTGCGCGGCGTCTCAGCCGTACTGTCAGGCTATATGGGGGGCCACCTGGCCAGCCCAAGTTATGAACAGGTCTGTGGCAAAAGCACTGGCCATGCTGAGGTCGTGCGTATCGAATTTGATTCAGCAGTCATTCGCTATGATCGATTGCTGGATGTCTTTTTTGCAATTCATGATCCAACCACACCGGATCGACAGGGTAATGATGTCGGACCCCAGTACCGTTCGGTGATTTTTGCACTCAGTGCCGCGCAGCTTACGAGTGCCCGCGGCAAGATTGCAGCAGTGGCCAAACAATGGTCTTCACCGATTGTGACCCAGCTGATTGCGACCTTTGATGAAGTTGGCCAGCCGATTACTGATACCGAGGCGCGTTTTTGGCCGGCCGAGGCTGAGCATCACAACTACTTTAAGCGCAATCCCTCGCAGAGCTATTGCGCGTTTGTCGTGGCACCGAAAGTGATGAAAGCACGGTCGGCTTTCGCCGCGCTCATGGCCGAGCGTTAAGGCGCGAGCCGCTCAATCACCCACTCGGCATCGGATGACCAGCGCTCCGGCCGACGATAGCGCA
>JAGWXV010000013.1 GCA_018969705.1 Betaproteobacteria bacterium | reverse complement strand
TCGGACCCTGCGTGGCGACCGCGCAGTTTACGCCGATCATCCGCTTTGCGTCGCTGCCTGCAGAGGTAAAAAAAGAGATTGCGGTAAGCGGTATCCCTGAGAGCGCCTGGTCGGTGGCGATTATTCCCCTGCCCCCCGTGGTGGTGATGGGCCCGGTACTGAACGGCCTCGGTTTAAACCCGGATACGCCGGTAAATCCCGCCTCTGTGATGAAGCTGGTCACGACGCGTGCGGCCTTGGGGCTACTGGGCCCGCAGTTTCGGCATCAGACACGGATAGCGACGACCGGACGGCTTGAGTCGGGCGTATTGCGTGGCGATCTTTTTTTCCAGGGCGGCGGAGATCCTAAGCTGGTGGTGGAGGATCTCGATGAGATTGCCAAGCGGCTTAAAGCGATGGGGATTGAGCGTATCGAGGGCAATTTGGTGGTGGATGGCACCCGATTCGATGAGCCAGAGATTGATCCTGGCCAGTTCGATGGCCGGCCATTTTCAACATACAACGTCGGTCCCCATGCCGCGATGGTGAATTTCAAATCCGTCAAGGTTTCGGTCTGGTCAGAGGCGGGCAAGCGGGTCCGTGTCATGACCGAGCCCCGGTTTCGGGATCAGGAGCTTTCGCAAAAGATCCAGCTCATCGATGGTGGCTGCAATAAGAGCCGAGTCACTGCCCGCATGGAGCAGACCACTAAAGGCGCAGAGCCGAAACTTTTGGTAAGCGGCGTGATTGGCAAGCAGTGCACTGGCGTTGATTTTTATGTGAGCGTGATGGACCACGCACGGTTCGCGATGACCGCTTTTCGGGCGGCCTGGGAGGCTGCTGGTGGCGTCATGAAGGTCAAGCTTCAGACCGGGGTGACCCCAGACAGCGCGCGGACTCTGGTGCAGTGGGAGTCCCCCCGGCCCTTAATTGAATTGGTCGCTGACATTAATAAGCTCAGCAACAACCCGATGACTCGGCAGCTCTTCCTGACCCTATCGGCAGGCGAAGGCCGGCCTGCTACTCGCCAAGAATCTCGATTGGCAGTGAAGGCTTACTTGGCATCGCGTGGCCTCGTGTTTCCTGAGCTTGTGATCGACAACGGGTCGGGCTTGAGCCGAGAGGAGCGGATCTCTGCCAAAAGCCTTGCGCGGCTATTGGCTGATGGCCTGATTGGCCCAGATGCGCAGACCTGGGTGGAGACCCTGCCAGCGGTCGGCATTGAGGGCACCGTCCGTAATCGAATGCGCAACAGCGTTCTGGAGGGCAGGGCCTGGCTAAAGACCGGGACCCTGGATGATGTTAGGGCGCTGGCCGGCTACATTCGGTCGGCTGAAGGCCGGTGGGTGGTCTTTGTGGCGGTGGTCAATGACCCCCAGGCCGCCAAGGCCAAGCCGGCCATGGACTCCCTTGTAAAGTGGGCCTACACTTATCATTGAAATTCAATAAGTCATTGATTTTAATGAGTTTTTTATAGATTGCAGGGGCAGGTGGGCTGTGTTCCAATCGGTCCATGACGGATCCCAACACCACTAGCCCGACCATGATGCAGGGCTGGGAGTCGCTAAAGCAGCGGACCACGACATTCATCGTTTTGGCGCTCTTGGCCCTCTCGACTCTGCTCACTGATGCGGGCCGCGCCCGCCTTGCCGCCTGGAGTGCCCTTGCCCTGGAGGCGCTCCAGCCTCGGCAGATGAGCTCGGTCTACACGATCCTGCCCACCAACCTGACCGTGGAGCAGCGCCGGGTCGCCCGCTGGATTGCCAACCGGCACCGGGTGGCCATGAAGGCCGTTGAGCAGCTCGTCGCTGCCAGTTATGAGACCGCCACAACCTATCGGCTTGACCCCCACCTTTTGCTGGCAGTGATCTCTATTGAGTCGGGATTTAATCCGCTGGCAGAGAGCAATATGGGCGCAGTGGGCCTGATGCAGATCATGCCCAAGGCCCACGCCGATAAGTTAAAAGCCTTTGGCGGCGAAAAGCTGGCCCTAGACCCCTGGGTGAATATGCAGGTGGGCGCCCAGATCCTGCGTGAGTACCTGGATCGCTTTGGTTCTGAGACCGCGGCCCTTCGGGCTTATGTGGGGTCTGTTGAGCAGCCGACCGAATATCCGAGCCGGGTCATGCAGACCCGCGAGCGGATTCAGGCCGCAGCCGTGGGCCGCGTCCTGGCCTAGTCCAAAAAATCGCTACAACGTTTAGCTGCCGGACTGCTCGGCAAGATAGCCCATTGCCGCCTGTACACCGCCGGCTTGATGGGGAATGCCGGCCGCCTGAAGGCCCATCTCCACACCGCCAAGGGTGCCGATTAGGCTGAGGTCGTTGAAGTCGCCCAGGTGGCCAATACGAAATACCCAGCCTTGCAGTTTGGCTAGGCCCGTGCCGAGCGACATATTGAACCGTTCGAGCACCAGGCGACGAAAATCATCAGCGTTGTAATACGTGCCATCTGATTTTTTCGGCATCACAACCGCCGTCAGAATCGGGCTGTATTCGGCGGGCTTTTTGCAAAGAATCTCCAGGCCCCAGGCGCGGACTGCGCGTCGAGTGGCCTCAGCGTGGCGCTGGTGTCGGGCAAAGACATTGGCAAGGCCCTCTTCAAACATCATATCCAGCGCTTCTGCCAGACCATACAAAAGATTGGTGGCAGGAGTGGTCGGCCAAAAGCCGGTCCGGTTTGCAGCAATAATTTCTTCCCAGCCCCAGTAGGCCTTGGGCAGGCTGGCAGCTTTACTGGCCGCAATCGCTTTATTGCTGACTGCGTTAAAGGAGATTCCTGGCGGCAGCATCATGCCTTTTTGAGAGCCGCTAATCGTGACATCAACGCCCCATGCGTCGTGTTTGTATTCAGCGCTTCCGAGCGAGGAGATGGTGTCAACCATTAAAAGTGCGGGATGGCCTGCTGCATCCATTGCGCGGCGCACGGCAGCGATATTCGAGAGCACACCAGTGGAGGTCTCGTTGTGCACAACGCAGACCGCTTTAATACTGCGGCCGTGATCTTCTTTAAGTCGTGATTCGAGCAGCCCGCAGTCCACCCCATGACGCCAATCGCCCGAAATAAATTCCGGTTTGAGGCCCAGCTTTTCAGCAAGTTTTTTCCACAGCGTGGCGAAGTGGCCGGTCTCGACCATCAGCACATGGTCGCCCGCATTCAGGGTATTGACGAGGGCCGCCTCCCAGGCGCCGGTGCCCGAGGCGGGGTAGATGATGACGGGGTTGGCTGTGCCGAAAATGGGCTTAATGGCCTCAAGGACGCGCAGGCCAAGCTGTTGGAACTCTGGGCCGCGATGGTCAATCGTCGGGAAGTCGATGGCCCGCAGCACCCGATCCGGAACATTCGATGGCCCAGGGATCTGCAGAAAATGCCGGCCCTGGCCGATTCGGTTGAGCGAAGCCCGAGGATTAATGGCGGTATGTGTGGCGTGAGAGGGATCGCGTTTCATGGCTGAAAGTCCGAATGGGTGGGGTTGGCCGGCCGATCTATGATGGTAGATCAATAGCCTCTGTTAAAGCGAGTGATGTCCACCTCAAGCTCCGGCCGACGGGCCTTCTTATCCGGCAACCTGCAGGCCGCCAATGCCCGCAGTCAGCTGGCGGCTCGGCTGTCTCGGGAAATGCAGGGCCAGGTGCTTTTTGATCGGGCGGCGCGCGGCCGCTATGCCACTGATGCATCGATTTATCAGGTGATGCCGCTGGGTGTTGCGCTTCCCAAGACCGATCTGGATGCGCGCATTGCTTTAGATATTGCCCGTGATCTGAAGGTGCCGGTGCTAGCCCGCGGTGCGGGAAGCTCGCAGTGCGGCCAGACCGTCGGTGAGGCCTTGGTGATCGATAACAGCCGATATCTCAATCGACTGCTGGCATTGGATCTGGAGTCCATGACTGCAACCGTTGAGCCCGGCATGGTGTTGGACCATCTCAATGCGCAGTTAAAGCAGCATGGCGTTTGGTTTCCGGTGGATGTCTCGACCTCTGCGCAGTGCACGCTGGGCGGTATGGCGGGAAATAATTCCTGCGGCTCGCGCTCGCTTTATTACGGCAACATGGTCCATAACGTCGAGGGCATTCATGCGGTGCTGGCCGATGGGACCCAAGCGTATTTTGGGCGATTCGGCGATGGCGGTGATATGACGCTGACCAATGCTCGATTAAATGGCCTGATTCCGAAACTCTTTGAAATCGCTGCGTCGGTTAAAGAAGACATTACCGCTGTCTGGCCAAAAGTGATGCGCCGCGTGGGCGGCTATAACCTGGATGTGTTTTATCCGCAGAGTGAGCGGCCTTACCTCTCAGCGGACCAGCAGCATCTGGTGAACTTTGCGCAATTGTTGGTGGGCTCTGAGGGCACGCTGGCATATTTTGAATCGCTCAAATTAAAGCTCTCGCCGCTGCCAAAAAATAAACGCCTCGGGGTGGTGAACTTTCCGAGCTTTCATCAGGCCATGGCACTGACTCAGCATATTGTGAAACTCGGCCCCGTGGCGGTAGAGCTGGTGGATCGGACCATGATTGAGCTCTCGCGTGCCAATCCAGTGTTTGCGCCCGTGATTGAAACCGCATTAACCCGCGTGCAAGGAAAAGAGACTGATGCACTTCTGCTCGTTGAATTTGCCGATGAAGATGCTGCGCTTGCCGACCGCGGCTTAACCGATCTGCAGACGCTGATGGCGGATCTGGGCCTGCCCGGTGCGGTGGTCTGCCTCGCCGATCCCCGCGCGCAGTCTGCACTCTGGGAGGTCCGAAAGGCGGGGCTTAACATCATGATGTCGCTCAAAGGTGATGGAAAGCCTGTCTCATTTATTGAAGACTGTGCTGTGCCGCTTGAACATCTGGCCGATTACACCGCAGGCTTAACCGAGGTCTTTTCTCGCCATGGCACACAGGGCACCTGGTATGCCCATGCCTCAGTGGGCACGCTGCATGTGCGGCCGATTCTGGATATGCGTCGGGATGGCGCAACGAAGATGCGGGCGATTGCCGAGGAGGCTTCCGCTTTGGTGCGGCGTTATAAGGGTGCGTTTTCAGGTGAGCATGGTGATGGCCTGGTGCGCAGCGAATGGGTCCAGTGGCAATTTGGCGATCGCATTACGCATGCCTTTGAGCAGGTGAAGCAAGCCTTTGATCCTGAGCAACGCATGAATCCCGGCAAGATCGTGTATTCCACGCGGATGGATGACAGCCGCTTATTTCGATTCCCCAGCGAATATCGGGTGCAGCCTGTTGCGACCGGCCTGGATTGGACCGCCTGGGATGTGCAAAACGATCCCGCGCGCCGAGGTGATCCCGGCACTTTTGGGATTGCGGTCTCAGCGGCAGGAAGCGGCGGGGATCCCGCCCGCGGCTTTGCCAAGGCGGTTGAGATGTGTAACAACAACGGCCACTGCAGAAAGTTTGATGCTGGCACGATGTGCCCAAGCTTTCGGGTCACTCGTGATGAGCAGCACTCGGTTCGCGGCCGTGCGAATACGCTTCGGCTTGCCTTAAGCGGCCAACTCGGTGCCGATGCCTGGTCGTCTTCGGCGGTCCGCGATGCCCTGGAGCTCTGTGTCGGATGCAAGGGCTGCAAACGCGAGTGCCCCACAGGCGTGGACATGGCCCGCATGAAAATTGAAAGCGCCTATCAATATGGCAAGCGGTCGGGATTTTCCAGAAAAGACCGATTGATCGCGGGCCTGCCGGGCTTAGCCCAGTGGGTAGCCAGGACACCATTGGCCGCTGGGCTATTGAATCTTCGCAATCACAGCGGCATGCTGCGTGTGTTGGGTGAGAAATGGTTTGGCATCGCCGCCGAGCGCACACTGCCGAAATGGCGGCCAGATACTTTTGCTAAAAATCTTAGCCGCGCATCAGCGGCTGACTTGACCGATTGTGATGTGGTGCTCTGGGCGGATACGTTTAACAATGCCTATGAGCCTGAGCATTTGCATGCCGCGCTTGCAGCGATGCATCGGCTTGGCTTTCGCGTAGCGATCTCCGGGGCCGCATCTGCCACACCGCTGTGCTGTGGCCGAACCCATCTCTCGGTGGGCATGATTGAAGAGGCCCGCGGACTGGCGAAGCAGGCACTAGCAGCGCTCGCACCCGCGCTTGCCCGCGGTGTGCCCGTGGTGGGCCTTGAGCCCTCTTGCATCTTGGGCATGCGCGATGAATGGCAGGCCTTGGGTCTGGGTGAGTCGGCGAACGCGCTCGCCTCACAGGCGATGCTTTTTGAAGAATGGTGGGTCCAGCATGGCCGGCAGCGATGGGATGCATCGGCCGCCAGGCCGCTGCCAGCGGTCTGGGTCCATGGGCACTGCCACCAAAAAGCGATGGGCGCGATGTCCGCAACAATCGTCGCCCTCGAGTCCTTGGGCAGCAAGCCCCAGCTGATCGAGAGCAGCTGCTGCGGCATGGCGGGCAGTTTTGGCTATGAGGCCCGGCATCTGCAGATCTCTTTGGCGATGGCCGAGGCCAGTCTATTGCCGGCAGTCCGTAGCATGCCCGACGATGCCTGGGTCGTCGCCGACGGCTTTTCGTGTCGGCATCAGATTCGTGATGGCGCCCGCCGCAGCGCAAAACACATTGCAGAGGTGATTGCGCATGCAATTGCGTAGTGTTTTAGCGGCTGCGTGGGATAATTTCGCTTTATAAAAATCAGTACAGGGGAGACCATGGATCCGCAACTTAGACAGCAGGCACTCGAATATCACGAGAGCGGTAGTCCAGGAAAAATCTCGGTCACACCCACCAAGCAGCTGGTGAATCAGCGCGATCTAGCGTTGGCGTATTCGCCCGGTGTGGCGGCGGCCTGCGAGGAAATTGTCAAAGATCCCGCCAATGCATTTCGCTACACATCGCGCGGCAATCTAGTTGCAGTGATCACCAACGGCACGGCGGTGCTGGGCCTGGGCAACATCGGCCCACTGGCGGCCAAGCCGGTCATGGAAGGAAAGGGCGTTCTCTTTAAGAAGTTCGCCGGCATTGATGTCTTTGATCTCGAGGTCAACGAGAACAACCTGGATCGTCTGGTCGATATTGTTGCTGCCCTTGAGCCGACCTTCGGTGGTGTGAATCTGGAAGACATCAAGGCACCAGATTGTTTTTATGTCGAGCGCAAGCTGCGCGAGCGGATGAAGATCCCGGTCTTTCACGATGATCAGCATGGGACTGCCATCGTGGTTGGCGCGGCACTGGTCAACGGCCTGACCGTTGTGGGCAAAGACATTAAAAAGGTCAAGCTGGTCGTCTCTGGCGCCGGCGCGGCCGCGCTTGCCTGTTTGGATTTGCTGCTGGACTTGGGCCTGCCCAAAGAAAACATTTGGGTTACAGATCTTGCGGGTGTGGTCTACGAAGGCCGCAAAGAGCTAATGGATCCGGAGAAGGATCGTTTTGTACAGAAGACCAATGCCCGCACGCTTGCTGATGTGATTGAGGGCGCTGATGTATTTCTTGGCCTTTCAGCAGCCGGTGTGCTGAAAAAGGAGATGGTCGCGAAAATGGCCGCCAAGCCGTTGATTTTCGCGCTCGCCAATCCCGATCCTGAAATTCTTCCCGAGGATGTGAAGGCGGTTCGGGATGATGCGATTGTCGCCACCGGCCGCACCGATTATCCGAATCAAGTCAATAACGTGCTGTGCTTTCCGTTTATTTTTCGCGGTGCTTTAGATTCGGGTGCCACCACGATTACGCGTGCAATGGAGCTTGCCGCGGTCCATGCAGTTGCAGAACTCGCCCGGGCCGAGCAAAGCGAGGTCGTATCGGCGGCCTACGGCAGTGGATCACTCTCTTTTGGCCCCGATTATTTGATTCCCAAGCCTTTTGATCCGCGGCTGATTGTGAAGATTGCGCCGGCGGTGGCCAAGGCGGCAGCCGAAAGCGGCGTGGCCACAAGACCGATTGCGGATCTCGATGCTTACGTGGATCGGCTGCAGGAGTTTGTCTACCACTCGGGCAACTTCATGAAGCCGATTTTTGCGGCCGCGAAACGGGCCACAAAAAACCGCATTGTTTACGCCGAAGGCGAAGAGGAGCGCGTGCTGCGCGCCGTTCAGGTGGTGGTCGATGAGGAGCTCGCACGGCCGATTCTGGTGGGCCGGCCCTCGGTCTTGGAAAGCCGGATCGAGCGCTTTGGACTGCGGATTCGCGCGGGCGTGGATTTCGATTTGGTGAATCCAGAGTCTGATCGGCGCTATCGGCAGTATTGGGAGACCTATCACGCAATGACGGAGCGCAAGGGCGTAACTGAGCAGTACGCCAAGCTGGAGATGCGCCGGCGGCATACGCTGATCGGGGCCATGATGATGCATCTTGGTGAAGCCGACGGCATGATCTGCGGCACATTCGGCAGCCACTCCCTGCATCTGCATTATGTTGATCAGGTGTTGGGCCGTCGGCCGGATGTAAGCTGCTACGCAGCGATGAATCTGTTGATTCTGCCCAAGCGTTCGGTGGCGATTGTGGATACCCACGTGAATGCTGATCCGAGTGCCGAAGAGCTTGCGGAAATCACCTTGATGGCGGCAGAGGAAATGCGTCGCATCGGCATCACACCGCGGATTGCGTTGCTGTCGCATTCGAATTTCGGCAGCAGCGCGGCCGCTTCGGCGGAAAAAATGCGGCAGGTTTTGGAGCTGGTCCGCGCCCGCGCTCCCGGGATCAATATTGATGGCGAAATGCATGGTGATATCGCACTGGATGCGGAACTGCGTCGGCACATCATGCCGCGCTCAACGCTGGTGGGCGAGGCCAATCTGTTGGTCTGCCCAAGTATTGACGCCGCCAATATCTCCTACAACCTGCTGAAGATTGCCGCTGGCAACGGCATTGCGATTGGCCCTGTGCTGCTGGGCTGCAAGGCTGCTGCGGCAATTCTCACGTCATCGGCAACCGTACGTCGGATCGTGAATATGACGGCGCTGACCGTATTGGATGCCAACGCCCGCGCGTGACTGAAGCCCCCCGCTCAGTCTCGGACTTGTTTTGGACGTTCACCCGCATGGCCCTGCAGGGCTTTGGCGGGGTCTTGCCCATCGCGGAACGCGTGCTGGTGCACGGTCGTCGCTGGATGACGTCGAAGGATTTCGTTGAGGCTTTGGCGATTGCCCAGACCTTACCGGGCCCGAATATCGTGAATTTATCGCTCATGGTGGGTGATCGATTTTTCGGCCCACGGGGTGCTGCTGCTGCCTTTGCGGGCATGATGCTTTTCCCAGCGATCATCGTGCTGAGTTTGACGGTTGTGTATCAATTCACCGCTGAATTGGAGATAACGCGCCGCATTCTTTTGGGCATGAGCGCAGTCTCAGTCGGCATGATTGCTGGCATGGGACTACGGCTGGCGCGGACCCAGGGCCATTTCCGGGCGGGATGGTTCATTGGTGCAGCAGTGTTTTTATTGGTGGCGATTCTGCATAAGCCGCTGGGCATGGTGCTGATTGCCCTCGGCCTTCCTGCGGTTGGCCTGCGTTGGTGGCAGCTGCGGCGTTTGTAATCGCGATCGAGCCCGCACGTTATGCTTTTAGATCTCTTCATTCATTTTCTGATGTTGTCGCTTTTGGCGACTGGCGGCGCAATCACACTCGCGCCCGAGATGCACCGTTACATGGTGACGGAGACCGGATTGCTGACCGATTCGAATTTCACGGCTGCCTTGGCGATTGCTCAGTCAGCCCCTGGCCCGAATATCCTATTTGTCACGGTGCTGGGATGGCAGGCGATGGGGCCAATGGGCGCCTTGGCAACAACCGTGGGGGTGCTCATGCCATCAGCGTTGCTCGTCGTGATGGTCAATCGGATTAGCCATCACCATGGCGATACGTTTTGGATGCGGGCACTGCGACAGGGATTGGCGCCGGTGGTCATTGCATTGATGCTGGCCACGGCGTGGATTTTGTCGGAGCAGTGGTGGGGCGAGTTTAGTGTGTTGGCCTTGGTGCTCGTGAGCACGTTGCTGGTCGCAGTCACGCGCGTGCCGCCCTTGGTGATGATTCTTCTGGGCGCGCTGATTGGCGGATTCGGACTGCTCGGCTAGGGCCTAAAACTCGCCCGACTTCATCGCAAGTGCGGTCAGTGCGACAGCGGCAGCTGTCTCAGTGCGCAAAATCCGTGGCCCAAGCTGAAGGCCTCGAATTCCGGCGGCCTTGGCAAGCTGCTCTTCTTCATCGGTCCAGCCTGCTTCGGGCCCAATCCAGATGGCGACCGGCCCCTGCATGGGCGCAGTTGAGAATCGCTCTTTTGCAAAGGGATCCAAGAGCCATCCCGTCTTCGGAGACTCTTCTTGCGTCCAGTTAACAAGGGCCTCACGAAAGGACATCACGGGGGAAATTGTTGGGACAACTGTGCGGCCTGACTGCGCGGCTGCGGCCTGAGCAATCGCGCGCCAATGTTCGATGCGTTTTAACGCGCGGCCTGGCTCAAGTTTCAGCACGCTGCGCGCCGCCGCCATAGGAATAATCTGGGCTGCGCCCAGCTCGGTGGATTTCTGAACAACCCAGTCCATCTTATCGCCAGTGCAAAGCGCCTGCAGCACAGTGATGTGCAGTGGTGATTCTCGGCTGATGGTCTGAATCGACTCGATCTCGACAACCGCCTTTGTTTTATCGGCAGTGCGTACAACGCCCTGTCCCTCCTGGCCCCGGCCATCGAAAATCACGATCTGATCACCGACGCGGGCGCGCAGTACGACAGCGAGGTGGTGGCTATTTTCTGCGTCTAGCGCAAGCAGGCCGCAGGCGAGGTCTGCGCAGAGAAGTCGGGGGTGCACGGGTCGGTGGGCGGGGGAGGCGGGCCGGTTAAACTTACACCTGAAAGGCCCCCTCATGCAATTTCCCGCCCGTGATCTTCCCCCGCAGTCCACTCGAATGGCCAATGCAATTCGGGCCCTGTCCATGGATGCTGTGCAAAAGGCCAATTCTGGCCACCCCGGCATGCCGATGGGCATGGCGGAAATGGCGCTGGCGTTATGGTCCTGTCACCTGAAACACAATCCCAGCAATCCGCAGTGGGCGGATCGGGATCGATTTGTGGTCTCCAATGGCCATGGTTCGATGCTGCTTTACAGCCTGCTGCATCTTGCGGGTTATGACTTATCGATTGATGAGTTAAAGCGCTTTCGGCAGCTGCATTCAAAAACGCCTGGCCATCCGGAGGTGGGAATCACGCCGGGTGTTGAGACCACCACGGGTCCGCTGGGCCAAGGCATTAGTAATGCCGTCGGCATGGCCCTGGCTGAGCGATTACTTGCCGCCCAATTTAATCGGCCCGGCTTTGATCTGGTGGATCACTTCACCTATGCGTTTCTCGGCGATGGCTGTCTTATGGAAGGCATCTCCCATGAGGCCTGCTCATTAGCAGGTGTCTGGGGCCTATCCAAGCTCATTGCGCTGTATGACGATAACGGCATTTCCATTGATGGCCAGGTGGATGCTTGGTTTCGTGACGACACCCGGCAACGCTTTCTCGCCTACGGCTGGCATGTGCTGGGTCCGATCGATGGCCATGATGTAAAGGCGGTCCGAGATGCAATCGCGCAGGCCCGCCAGTGGGCCGTTAAGGGCAAGGATGGCCGGCTGGCCCCCACGCTCATCATCTGTAAGACCCAGATCGGCAAGGGTTCACCGAACCGTGCCAATACTGCCAAGGCCCATGGTGAGGCCTTGGGTGAGGAAGAAATCGCGCTGACCCGCCAATCCATGGACTGGCCTTATCCGGCTTTTGAAATTCCCGCCGATGTGAAAGCGGATTGGAATGCGAATGCGCATGGCGCGGAGTGTGAGTCCAAGTGGAATGCGCTCTTCTCGCGTTATGCGGCCGACTACCCTGAGCAGGGGAAAGAATTTCAGCGCCGAATGCGGGGCGATTTGCCACAAGATTTTGCCGCGAAAACCCATGCCCTGATCCAACGATTGGCCGCCGAGAAGCTGACCGTGGCGAGCCGCAAGGCCTCGCAAATCGTACTGGATGATCTTGGCCCACGTGTGCCCGGCATGCTAGGCGGCTCTGCGGATCTGACCGGATCGAATCTGACGAACTGGAAGGGCGTGGCCGCCTTGCGTGTTGATGCAAAAGGCGTGATGACGGCTGGCGAGCACATTAATTACGGCGTCCGTGAATTTGGCATGGCCGCCGTGATGAATGGTATTGCCCTTCACGGCGGATTTATTCCCTATGGCGGAACATTTTTAACCTTCTCGGACTACAGCCGCAATGCGATCCGTATGGCCGCGTTGATGAGGATTCGCGTGATTCATGTCTTCACACATGATTCGATCGGCCTGGGAGAAGACGGCCCGACCCATCAGCCGGTGGAGCATCCATCGGCCCTGCGACTCATTCCGAATCTGCATGTCTGGCGGCCCGCTGATGCGGTCGAGACGGCGATCGCCTGGAAGGCTGCAGTGCAACGGCAGGATGGGCCAACTGCACTTTTGCTGTCGCGTCAAAACCTTGCGCCACAGGTGTCGGATCCTGAGCTGGCTCAGAACATCGAAAAGGGCGGCTATGTGCTGTCTTCGGATCGTCGGCCGGAGATTGTGCTGATGGCCACTGGGTCCGAGCTCGCGTTGGCAGTCTCAGCGGCTGGCCAGCTGCGCGGCCAGGGGGTCAGCGTGCGCGTGGTCTCAGTCCCTTCGACCACCGTTTTCGATCAGCAGTCGATTGCCTATAAGCAGTCAGTGCTCCCGCCGGAGATTCCGCGGGTAGCAGTCGAGGCTGGGGTGACGGATTTCTGGTGGAAATATCAGCCCGCGGCAGTGTTGGGACTCGATCGCTACGGCGAATCAGCACCTGCTGGTGAGTTATTTAAAGTGTTTCGGATTACCGCCGATGAGCTGGTGGCCACCGCCAATGCGGTGCTGGGCCGGCCATCGCGATGACCCCATTGAAGTTTTTTCTGAATGAATAAAGGAGCTTAAGGTAATGACGATCAGAGTCGCAATCAATGGTTATGGGCGTATTGGCCGCAATGTGCTGCGGGCCCACTACGAAGGGGGCAAGCGGCACGACCTACAAATTGTGGCTATCAATGACCTGGGCGACCCGAATACGAATGCACACCTCACCCGCTATGACACCGCCCACGGAAAGTTTCCGGGCACGGTGGCGGTGGAAGGCGAGAATATGGTGGTCAATGGCGATCGTATTCGCGTGCTGGCCAATCGCAATCCCGCTGAGCTGCCCTGGGGCGAGCTTGGTGTAGATGTGGTGATGGAGTGCACCGGATTTTTTACGAGCAAAGAAAAAGCTGCGGCCCATCTTCGGGGTGGCGCAAAGAAAGTCATCATTTCAGCGCCGGGTGGAAAAGATGTCGATGCGACGGTCGTCTATGGTGTTAATCAAGGGGTGCTGAAGGCTGCCCACACGGTGATTTCAAATGCCTCATGCACCACCAACTGCTTAGCGCCAGTGGCCAAGGTACTGCATGAAAAAGTGGGCATCGAGAGCGGTCTGATGACCACGATCCATGCCTATACGAATGACCAGGTGTTGACCGATGTCTACCACGAGGATCTTCGGCGGGCCCGCTCGGCAACCATGTCAATGATTCCAACAAAAACTGGCGCCGCTGCTGCCGTAGGCCTGGTCTTGCCAGAGCTTAATGGCAAATTGGATGGCTTCGCAATGCGTGTCCCGACCATCAATGTGTCGGTGGTGGACCTGAGTTTTGTTGCCAAAAAAGCCACCAGCGTGGATGAAATCAATGCCATGATGAAACAAGCCGCGGAAGGCGAATTAAAAGGAGTTTTGGGTGTGAATACTGATCCCCTGGTATCGGTCGACTTTAACCACGATCCGCGATCGAGCATTTTTGATGCGACCCAGACCCGGGTCTCGCCCGATGGCCGGCTGGTCAAGATCCTGTCTTGGTATGACAACGAATGGGGCTTTTCGAACCGCATGCTGGATACAACAATCGCCTTGATGGCGGCACGCTAGATGGCACAACTTCCCCGCGCCACCAAGATTGTGGCAACACTTGGCCCGGCGAGCTCCTCGCCGGAGATGATTGAAAAGCTGATTCAGGCGGGGGTCAACGTGGTCCGCCTGAATTTTTCACACGGCACTGCCGATGATCATCGCAGTCGCGCAGCACTCGTGCGGACTGCCGCGGAGCGACTAGGTGTGGACGTCGGTGTACTGGTCGATCTCCAGGGGCCCAAAATTCGTGTGGGGAAGTTTGCTGACGGCAAGGTCACGCTCGCTTCCGGCGCATCGTTTACCTTTGATCTGGATTGCGCACTCGGTGACGCGCAGCATGTGGGCCTGGACTATCAAGAGCTCGTCAACGATGTATCTGCTGGCGACACCCTGCTCTTAAACGACGGTCAAATGTCGATGCGGGTGGAAAAGGTCACCCCCAGAACCATTGCCTGCACTGTGATCGAGGGCGGCGTGCTGTCGGACCGTAAGGGCATCAATCGGCTTGGCGGTGGACTGTCTGCGCCTGCGCTTACCGAAAAGGATATGGCTGATATCCGGGTAGCGGCCGAACTTGAGGCTGATTTTCTGGCGGTCTCGTTTCCGAAAGACGCCGCCGATCTCACCTTGGCGCGACGCTTAATGCAGGCTGCTGGCGGCCGGGCTGCGATCGTGGCCAAGATCGAACGGGTTGAGGCCATTGATAACCTTCAGGCCATTATTGATGCCGCAGACGCCATCATGGTGGCACGCGGGGATTTGGCTGTCGAAGTGGGTGATGCCGCAGTGCCAGCACTTCAAAAGCGCATGATTCGTATGGCGCGGGAATCCAATCGCGTCACGATTACTGCTACACAAATGATGGAGTCGATGATTCATTCACCGGTTCCTACCCGGGCTGAGGTCTCGGATGTCGCCAACGCAGTGCTGGATGGCTCCGATGCAGTGATGCTCTCGGCGGAGACTGCGAGCGGCAGCTTTCCGGTGCAGACGGTGCAGGCCATGGCCCGCGTCTGCCTGGAGGCCGAGAAGTCAGAGCCGATTACGCTGGAGTCTGATTTTCTGGATCGCACTTTTGACCGTGTGGATCAGTCAATTGCCATGGCCTCGCTTTTTACTGCACGGCACCTCAAGGTAAAGGCAATTGCCTCACTGACTGAATCGGGATCGACAGCGCTGTGGATGTCAAGGTTAAATTCCGGCGTACCCGTGTATGCACTCACACCCGTTCCGGCTAGCCGCCGCCGCATGGCACTTTACCGTGATGTCACGCCAGTCTTTTTTGATTACAACTCCCGTGAGCGGGAGGAAATTCTGCGTGAGGCTGAGCAGCGTTTGGTCGATGAGGGCGTGATTACGACCGATGACCTCCTGATCATCACGATTGGCGAGCCGATTGGCCAATCTGGCGGTACCAACACTATGAAGATTGTGCGGGTGGTCGCCAAGCCGAGGGCAGGCAGCAAGGCTGCTGGCAAGTGAAGGCCGGTTTCACACGCGTTTGAATAATTAAAAAGACATCTGGGTAAGGAAGGAGAGACGAATGCCCCTGGTATCAATGAGACAGCTGCTTGACCATGCCGCTGAGCACAATTACGGAATTCCTGCGTTTAATGTCAATAACCTAGAGCAGGTGCAGGCCATCATGGAGGCGGCTGCCGAGGTGAACGCGCCTGTCATCATGCAGGGCTCGGCAGGTGCACGAAAATATGCAGGTGAACCCTTTTTAAAGCATCTGATTGAAGCGGCGATCGAGGCCTATCCACATATCCCAATCGTGATGCATCAGGATCATGGCCAGAGCCCAGATGTCTGCAAGGGCGCGATTGGGCTGGGATTTTCGAGCGTCATGATGGATGGATCACTTGAGTCAGACGGCAAGACAATTGCAAGCTATGACTACAACGTGGCGGTGACGAAAACGGTCGTGGAGTTGGCCCACGCTACCGGCGTAACAGTCGAGGGCGAGCTGGGATGTCTGGGCTCACTCGAAACCATGCGGGGTGATAAAGAAGATGGCCATGGCACGGAGGCCACCATGACACGCGATCAGCTGTTGACCGACCCCGAGCAGGCGGCAGATTTTGTAAAACGTACCCAGCTCGATGCCTTGGCCATCGCGATTGGCACAAGCCACGGCGCCTATAAGTTCACGCGCAAGCCGACGGGCGATATTCTTGCCATCGATCGCATCAAGGAGATCAATAAGCGCATTCCCAATACCCACCTGGTGATGCATGGCTCATCGTCGGTGCCGCAGGAAATTCTTGCCGAGATTCGTCGTTATGGCGGCAACATCAAAGAGACCTACGGTGTTCCGGTGGAGGAAATCCAAGAAGCCATCAATTATGGTGTTCGCAAAATCAATATCGATACCGATATTCGGCTTGCCATGACCGCTGCGATTCGCAAGACCATGGCCGAGGATCCTTCGAAGTTTGATCCCCGTGATTTTCTCAAGCCCGCCCGTGCAGCAGCGAAAAGCATCTGCATGGAGCGCTATCAGCAATTCGGCGCTGCAGGGCAGGCCAGCAAGATTAAGCCGCTACCGCTTTCCGAAATCGCCCAGCGGTACAAGTCGGGCGCCTTGACCCAGACAGTACTGTAGATTGGGCCAGGCGAATTCTGTGATTCCCGCAAAACTCCAGAGTCAAATTCGGTCCCTGCCCTTGGTCTCGCGCGGCAAGGTCCGCGATATCTATGCGGTGGGTAAAGATAAGCTGCTCATGGTGGCAACGGATCGGATCTCCGCATTCGATGTCATCATGGGCCGGCCAATTCCGGATAAGGGCGTGGTGCTAACACGGCTGTCAGATTTCTGGTTTGCGCGACTGGCCAAGATCATCCCCAACCATCTGACCGGCATCGATCCTGAGTCGGTGGTCACCCAGGCCGAAGTGGAGCAGGTCCGCGGCCGTGCCGTGGTGGTGAAGCGATTAAAGCCGGTGCCCGTCGAGGCAGTCGTACGGGGCTATTTGATTGGCTCGGGATGGAAAGACTATCAACAGACAGGCGCTGTATGTGGCATTAAGCTTCCGAAAAAATTAAAGCTTGCGTCACGGCTGCCAGCCCCCATCTTTACGCCTGCGCACAAGGCTGAGGCCGGTGCGCATGATGAGAACATCAGCTTTGAGCAGATGGCCCGGCAAATTGGAAAGCCGCTGGCGACCAAGATTCGTGATGTCAGTCTAAAGCTGTATCAGGCTGCAAGCGACTACGCGCTGGAGCGCGGCATTATTATTGCCGACACGAAATTTGAATTCGGCCTGGATAAAAAAGGTGTGCTGCACCTGATGGATGAGGTGCTGACCGCAGACTCATCGCGATTCTGGCCGGCGGATGCCGTGATGGAAGGCGCCAGCCCGCCCAGTTTTGATAAGCAATTTGTTCGTGATTATCTCGAGACCCTGGATTGGGATAAGGCACCGCCCGCCCCGGCCCTGCCGGATCATGTGGTGGAGCGCACGGCCGAGAAATACCGTGAGGCCTTGTTTCGAATTGCGGGAGTGCGGCTGCCTCTGGTGGGGGTTGTCATGGGCTCTCAATCCGACTGGGAGGTCATGCGACATGCAGTCGCGATTCTTGATCAATTCGGAATCCCGCATGAGGCCCGCGTGGTCTCGGCCCATCGCATGCCAGATGCGCTTTATGCTTATGCGGAGTCGGCCCAGGCCCGGGGCCTGCGGGGCATTATTGCCGGCGCCGGAGGCGCAGCCCACCTTCCCGGAATGCTTGCAGCGAAAACGACCGTACCGGTTTTCGGGGTCCCCGTGCCGTCGAAATATCTGCGCGGAGAAGACTCGCTTTATTCGATCGTTCAGATGCCCAAGGGCATTCCAGTGGCGACATTCGCAATTGGTGAGGCCGGCGCGGCCAATGCGGCCTTGCACTTGATCGCCACGCTCTCGACCCAAGATGAACACCTGCGCAGCCGGCTTGCTGCTTACCGTCGCGATCAGACCCAGGCGGCCCACTCCATGAATGCCTCGCTCGGCCGCGCATGATCGGATTGTTGGGCGGTGGTCAGCTGGGCCGGATGATGATCCAGGCGGCCCATCGCCTGGGTGAGCGGGTCACCGTACTTGACCCTGACGGGCAAGGGCCTGCAGCGCAGATTGCCGATGTGGTTATCACCCGGAACTACGACGACAAAAAAGGGCTGGATCAACTCGCCCGAACTTGCACCTCGTTTACCACTGAGTTTGAAAATGTTCCTGCCGAATCCTTGCGTCATCTTGCGCGCTTCGGAGCGACCCGGCCTGACGGTCGATGTGTAGCAGTTGCACAGGACCGGATTGATGAGAAGCGATTTATCGCCGCCTGCGGGGTGGACGTGGTGCCGCATGCGGTGATTACACGGCTTGAAGATTTTGATGACCTGCCCGCATCGCTCTTTCCCGGAATCCTGAAGTCAGCCCGTCTGGGCTATGACGGCAAAGGCCAGCAGAAGGTCCACAGCGTGACAGAGGCAAGATCCACCTGGTCAGCCATGGGATCAGTTGCCTGCGTGCTTGAAAAGCGTGTTGCGCTTGAGCGTGAGATTTCGGTGATCGTTGCGCGGGATCTGCATGGAGAGATGGCGGTATTTCCGGTCGGTGAAAATATTCATCGCAATGGCATATTGGCCGTGACTCGCGTGCCCGCTGCGATTGGCGATGACTTGGCAGAGCATGCCCGTCAGGCGGCCTGCCGAATTGCACAGACGATGGAGTATGTGGGTGTGTTGTGTGTTGAATTCTTTGTGCTCTCGGGCGGCCGCTTGATGGCCAATGAAATGGCGCCGCGGCCGCACAACAGCGGCCATCACAGCATTGAGTCCTGCGCCACAAGCCAGTTTGAGCAGCAGGTCAGAATCTGTGTTCAGAAGCCCTTGGGCAGCACAGCATTAACGTCACCAGCGGTGATGTTAAATGTGCTGGGGGATGCCTGGTTTAAGTCTTCCGATCAGCCCAGCGAGCCTGACTGGCAGGCGGTGCGGGCACAGCCCGATGTGGCGTTGCATTTGTACGGGAAATCCGATCCAAGGCCCGGCCGCAAAATGGCCCATGTCACTTGCCTGGGGTCAACATTGCCGCAGGCCTTGGGCCGCGCCCGAAACGTGGCAGACATTCTTGGCCTAGATGTTGGTGATGGCCTTGCCTAAATCGGACTCGGGTGTGCCTGCAGCCCTCTTGGCCGATCAGGCGGAGTCGATTGCTGAGGCGGCCCGGGTATTGGCCGCGGGCCATCTGGTGGCGCTGCCGACAGAGACGGTCTATGGTCTGGGCGCAGATGGATTAAATCCGCAGGCGGTGATGCGGATTTATAAAGCTAAAGGCCGGCCCTCGGATCATCCGGTCATTTTGCATGTGGCTGACCTTGAACATGCGAAATACTTGAGCGTATCTTGGCCGGCGTCTGCCGATCTTTTGGCCGGGGCGTTTTGGCCAGGGCCGCTCACCATGATTCTGAAGCGGGCAGATTGTGTTTTGGATCTGGTGTCCGGCGGACAGGATACCGTTGGGATTCGCATGCCATCACATCCTTCAGCCCGCGCATTGCTTGCAGCGTTCTCCGCCTGCGGAAGTGGCGTAATCGCTGCGCCATCGGCCAATCGATTCGGCGCTGTAAGCCCGACGCAGGCCGCCCATGTGCTTGCAGGTATCGGGCCGTGGTTAAGTGAAGATGATCGAATCCTGGATGGCGGTGCCTGCGTAGTTGGAGTGGAGTCGACGATTGTGGATCTCAGCGGGTTATCACCACGGCTGCTTCGGCCCGGGGGAATTCCTGCTGAGAGCATCGCTGCAGTGTTGGGATTGCCGGCGGCCGCTTTGCGAGACGTGCAGGCGGCGCACTCGAACGTGCCGCGGGTCTCGGGCAGCCTGCAGTCTCACTATGCGCCCCGTGCTATTGCACAACTCGTAGCCTCGGGGGAGCTTGCGAAGGCAGCACAGAAGATTACTCAAACGCAGCCGGGCCAACATGTCATCGGCCTATGGCGATCGACGGTCGGAGCGCCAATCGCTGGAGTAGAGATCTGGCCCATGCCCGAGGATCCCGAGGCCTATGCCCGGGTGCTGTACTGCTGTCTGCATGATGCAGATGCAGCGGGTGCTGATTATTTATTGATTGAGTCACCGCCACTGGATTCCCGCTGGGAGGCGGTGGCGGACCGTCTGATGCGCGCCTGTGCTGCCCGATAGCTGGGCATCGCGCTAATACACCGCTTTTGCGCAGAGCTTAGGGAGCTTTGCAAAAAGTCGTTGTGCAGCTTGGTGCCGCGCATCTTGCTCTGCACTGACGGTGTCGCGTTGGGCGGCGGACCAAATCGACTGCGGAAAATAGGGATCATCATGCCAGCGGGGAATGATGTGCCAATGCATGTGCGGCACCTGATT
>JAGWXV010000110.1 GCA_018969705.1 Betaproteobacteria bacterium | reverse complement strand
ATCCGCCGCCAGCTCTTCCTTGGCAAGCATTGCTGCTGAATCGCTGTTGGTGCTATCCGCAGAATCTGACTTTGGCAGTCTGAGTGCGCCGCGGGCAAGCCGAATTGCATTTGCCGACATCAGCGCACCGTAGCGTTGTGGACCCGAAAGGCCCGATGCGAGATGGGCTTTCAGGTGCAGCCCTGCCTCTGATAGCAACCGATCCAGTTCAGACTCAACCGGTCCCGGTGGCTGAAGTGTTGTCTTGGGAACATCGCCCCAGTAGTGCCCAAGTGCTGGTTCGAGAATGCTTGCGACCATCGCCCCTGTAAGAAGAAGCTCAAGGGCCTCACTATCGCCGCTCACCGCACGCTCACCCTGTTGAGCCGCGATGATGGCCCAGCGCAAGTGAGCATAGCGCTGCCAAAAGTGAAGCTCCTGGGCCACACGCTCCTTCAGTTGCTGATGATGGGCTAAATCTTTATTCGCAGATGCATAGCCCGCCAAAAGATCATCGATCTCACCAAAACCTGCCACAGCCGACTTGCCACCAAATCTCCAGCAAGGAGCGGTTAGCCAGCCGATATCCGCAAGTGGGTCACCCCATGCGGCGAATTCCCAATCCAGCACGGCAGTGAGTCGCGTGGTCTTGGGTTCGATCATGAGATTGCCCAAACGAAAGTCGTTGTGACTAACGCAGGCGGGCTCAGACGCATTACCGCGGGCCTTAAAAACCTGCTCGGACTCACGGACACAGTGCTGAAAGGCCTCAGTCAGGTAGCGCTTAGGCGCTTTTACTCTCGCAAAGCTTTTTGTTAGCAAATCAATGCTTGCAGAAAATCCGCAGCCGGGCCGTTTCCCGAGCACACCTGCCAGCACTTTTTCTGCTTGAGTTGCTGAGGCCTCACCATGGAGTCTGCCAAGTTCAGCGCCCAATGATTGTGTAAGTCGGCGAATCGCCTCGGGTGGGCTTGTCGCCAATTGGCCAAGCAAAGTTCGGCCCTCCGTTTGGCCCTCACACCATTGAAAAATACTGGCGCTTGCCTGCGGTTGGTTCAATAGGGCGACGGGTTTGGCCACAGTCATGCCAATGGCATCGGCATGCGAGACCATGGCGTACTCGGAAGCGCGATCCAGACTACCCGGAATCGGCAGACTCTGGCCACGCCGCAGCACCCACTTCAGCAGCGCCCCCTCGTGGTCTGAGAGCTCCACCAAGAAGTTTTGATTAATTGCCCCGCCAGAAAGTCGTTGAATTTTCTGAACTGAGAGCCTCTGCTTCAGCGTTGCGGCTGCCGTTTCAATAACCGGCGTGACCTCCTGTGACCAATCAGTCACCGCCTGCGCCCCATGCGAAAAATTCTCGGCCCTGATCGCGATAGGCGCGGCTAATCACCATCTGATGGACCTCGCTTGCACCATCCACGAGCCGAGCCTGCCGGGCATAGCGATAAATCCATTCAAGGATCGTGTCTTTGCTGTAGCCGCGGGCACCGCAGAGCTGAATCGCAGTGTCTGCCGCCAGGTGCAGCGTGTCGGCCACCTGAATCTTAGCCATTGAAATCTCAGGCCTTGCTTTTTTGCCCTGCTCTAAGCGCCATGCAGCGCGCATGGTCAGCAGCCTTCCAGTATCGATGGCCATGGCCACTCGGCCAAGCTGCATCTGCACGCTCTCGCGATCCAAAAGCTTGATTCCAAAGCCCTCGCGCTCACTGACATAGCTGCCAGCAATTTCCATGCAGCGCTGCGCCAAGCCCAGCCAACGCATGCAGTGCGTCAATCGCGCCAAGCCCAGCCGAATCTGCGTGAGCTTTAAGCCCTGGCCGATTTCCATGAGTCGGTGTTCATCGGGGATCTCCAGGCCATCGAATTTGAGTTCACAGTGGCCGCCGTGCTCCTCTGGCCCCATGATTGGGATTCTGCGGACAATCTCCCAGCCAGGATCGTCGCGATGAAATGCAAATGCGGTGAGCCCATCGCGGGAGCCCTCACCTGTTTTGGCAATCAAAATGAAGTGGCTTGCCACACCTGCGCCTGTAATAAACCACTTCTGGCCATGGACTACCCAGCGATCGCCCTTTTTCTCTGCCCGGGTGCGAATCATGCCGGGGTCTGATCCGCCGCCCGGGTGTGGCTCAGTCATGACAAAGGCCGAGCGTACGCGGCCATCGACAATCGGATCCAGCCATTTGTCTTGCTGGGCCTGGGTTGCGACTTTGGAAAGCACAGTCATGTTGCCGTCATCGGGCGCGGCACAGTTAAAACACACCGGCCCGAAAAGTGAACGGTTCATCCGCTCATAAAGCAAAGCCTGGCCAACTGGCGTTAAGCCCAGCCCGCCCCGGGATTTGGGCATCTGCGGCGAAAACAGCCCCAACGCTTTTACCTCTTGGCGTAGAGTCTGCAATAAATCCTCACGCACATTCTCATGGGCATCAAAGCTGGAGTGATCTTGCTCAAGCGGAATTAACCGGTCCTGCACAAAGTCATCCACTTTGCGCATCAGCAGCTGTTGTTCTGCGGAGAGATTAAAGTCCATGAGTCACTCGCCGTGTAATGTTCTATAGCCCTGCACTCATACCGCCATCCACCAAGAGCACAGAGCCGGTCATATAAGTATTGCTCGGATCCAAAAGGCACAGTAGCGGCGCATTGAGCTCACTTAAATCGGCTGATCGGCCCAGCGGAATTTTCCGCAGCAGTGCCTCGCCTGCGGGCCCGTTTAAGACCTCGGCATTTAAGGCGGTGCGGACATAGCCCGGGGCAAGGGCATTCACCCGAATATTGTCTTTGACCAATTCGATGGCAGCCGAACGCGTCATCTGAATCACGGCGGCCTTGGTTGCAGAATAAATCGCAGCCCTTTTCAGTGGCCGAAACCCCAGCACCGAGGCGATGTTGACAATCACGCCACCACCTGCTGCCTTCAAATGGGGCACGATCTCTCGGGTCATGGTGGTGATTCCAGAGATATTCGTGAGCAGGGTCTTTTGCTCATCTTCCGGGCTGGTCTCATGCAAAGTCGCAGTTACTGCCACGCCAGCGTTGTTGATTAAGCCATAAATCGTTTCTTTGGATCCCGGCTTGTCCAAGGCTTCGTTTACAGCAAGGTGTACCGATGCGGGATCAGTGATATCCGCCTGGATCGCCAGATCAACACTGCCTGCTGCAAGCGGGCGCCTGGCAAGACCAATCACGCGGGCGCCCTGGGCTTTCAATACATTGCAGAAATACTCCCCCAGGCCACTGGAGGCGCCCGTGACCAAGATTGTTTTGCCTGCCAGGGGCTGATTCGGACGGATGGTCATCGTGGGGCCGAGTGCTGAAAGTGATTGCGCAGTTCGAATTTCTGAATCTTACCGGTGGCGGTTTTGGGAAGCTCTTGAAAGATGATGGTCTTTGGGACCTTAAATCCC
>JAGWXV010000109.1 GCA_018969705.1 Betaproteobacteria bacterium | reverse complement strand
AACGCTGCGCCGCCATCTGCCCGCTGGGGCAGGGAACGCTGGATCATGTCGGAGATCATGCCCTGCAGGCCTAGCCGCTGCCCGTCTTCAGGGCTGTAGACATAGGTGACGCCGTAATCCATCAGCTCTTTAATTTCAGCAGGCACGATCACGCCGCCGCCGCCGCCAAAGACGCGCACATCTTGGGCGCCTTGTTGGCGCAGCGAATCGACCATGAATTTGAAGAATTCAACATGGCCGCCCTGATAGCTGGAGACTGCAATTGCCTGCGCATCTTCCTGGACGGCGGTGTTGACAATCTCCGCGACCGACCGGTTGTGGCCTAAATGAATGACCTCGCAGCCCTGATCCTGAAGGATGCGGCGGACGATACTGATGGAGGCATCGTGGCCATCAAACAAGGAGGCGGCCGTGATAAAGCGCGGCGGCGTCTCGCGGACAGACGACTTAGGGAGATTTTTAAGTATTGAATGATCAGTCATGCCTTGAGCTGCAACACTTGGATTGGTCCATTGGATCGCGAGACAGTATCAGAACTTGGGGGTGCGGCGCCCTCAGGAAAGCCCTGCGTTGGGGATTCCCCGCTTGGATCCGGAGTGGTCAATGGCGACATATGTGAGCGTCGCATCCGTGACCTTTACTGTGATGGGATTTTCGGGATTACGCTCTGCGGTGACCTCGACCTGTACGGTGATCGAGGTCTTACCGACATTTACTTCCCGTGCCCAGAAGCTCAACAGATCCCCGATTGAGACCGGCTGCTTGAATTGAAAACTGTTGACGGCGACCGTTGCAACACGGCCCCGGGCTCGGCGGACAGCGATGATGCTGCCGGCAATATCGACCTGGGCCATGACCCAGCCGCCAAAGATATCGCCGTTGGCGTTGGCATCAGCAGGCATGGGAACAACACGAAGGGTCAGTTGACTGTCGGGATGGTGCATGGGGCGCGATAACCTCTCAGGCCAAGGCGCAACGCGGGATGCAGGGCGCCAAATAAGGCTATATTAAGCACGAAAACAGTTAGGGAGCAGCGCAGCAATGGCCGAATTACAAGAATTCGATTTCGGACTCTCCGAAGACCTTCAGGCACTCCGATCCGCCGTTCGCGATTTTGCATCGCAAGAAATTGCGCCGCTCGCAGCAGAACTGGATCGGACGGATCAGTTTCCAATGCACCTTTGGCGCAAGATGGGCGATATGGGCCTGCTGGGCGTGACCGCCGCTGAACAATACGGCGGCGCCGATATGGGTTACTTGGCCCACATGGTGGTCATGGAGGAGATCTCGCGGGCATCGGCCTCCGTTGGTCTTTCGTATGGCGCCCATTCCAATCTCTGCGTGAATCAGATTATGCGCAATGGCACCGATGCCCAGCGCGGCCGCTACTTGCCGAAATTGATTTCCGGCGAATTTATCGGGGCCCTTGCAATGAGTGAGCCGGATGCTGGCTCAGATGTGGTCAGCATGAAGCTGCGGGCAGTCGCAAAAGGGGATCGGTATGTTCTGAACGGCTCGAAGATGTGGATTACCAATGGGCCTGATGCAGACGTGCTGGTGGTGTATGCCAAGACCGATCCTGATGCCGGCCCAAAGGGCATTACCGCGTTTATCGTTGAAAAAGGTATGGCCGGATTTTCGGTAGCGCAAAAGCTCGATAAGTTGGGCATGCGCGGCTCACACACCGGAGAACTCGTCTTCAAGGACTGCGAAGTCCCGAGCACGAACATTCTCGGTGCGCTAAATGGCGGCGTTCGGGTGCTCATGAGCGGCCTGGACTATGAGCGTGCTGTGCTGGCTGCCGGGCCCCTAGGCATCATGGCGGCCTGTATGGACGCGGCGGTGCCCTACATTCACGAGCGCAAGCAGTTTGGCCGGGCAATCGGCGAGTTCCAGCTGATACAGGGCAAGATCGCAGACATGTACACCACGCTTCAGGCCTGCAGGGCGTATTGCTACGCGGTTGGAAAGCGACTCGATGCCCTAGGCTCCGGTGAGCACCGCGGTGTGCGCAAAGACGCTGCCGGGGTCATCCTCTACACCGCTGAAAAGGCGACCTGGATGGCCGGCGAGGCCATTCAGATTTTGGGCGGCAACGGCTATGTGAATGAATATCCAACAGGCCGGCTCTGGCGAGATGCAAAACTCTACGAGATCGGTGCTGGTACCAGTGAGATTCGACGCATGCTGATCGGCCGTGAGTTGTTTGATGAGACTGCCTAGGTCCGCGCTGTGTCGGTAATTGACTCATCAATAAATACGCGCTCTGAGGCCTACCAGGCCAATGCCGCAGCAATGCGAAGGCTGGTTAGTGATCTGCGTGACCGTGTGGCTCGGGCAAGCCTGGGCGGCGGCGAGCAGGCGCGGGATAAGCATCTTGCCCGCGGCAAGCTCTTGCCACGTGATCGGGTGGACAGTCTGCTTGACCCCGGCAGCCCGTTTCTTGAGTTTTCACCCTTGGCCGGCTGCGGCGTGTATCAGGATCCAGATGGCACGGATGCTGCGCCCGGCGCTGGCCTGATTACCGGCATCGGCAGAGTCTCTGGCCAGCTCTGCGTTGTGGTCTGCAATGACGCCACCGTAAAAGGGGGAACCTACTTTCCGTTGACGGTGAAAAAGCACCTTCGGGCCCAAGAAATTGCTGAGCAGAACAATCTGCCTTGCATTTATCTCGTGGATTCAGGCGGCGCGAACCTGCCGAATCAAGACGACGTCTTTCCAGATCGTGAGCACTTCGGCAGGATTTTCTTTAATCAGGCCCAGATGTCTGCAAAAGGCATCACGCAAATTGCTGTCGTGATGGGCTCTTGCACGGCGGGAGGCGCGTATGTGCCCGCCATGAGCGATGAGTCGATTATCGTCAAAGAGCAGGGAACGATTTTCTTGGGTGGGCCGCCACTGGTGAAGGCCGCCACCGGCGAAGAAGTCAGCGCCGAAGATCTCGGCGGAGCAGATGTTCACACCCGGCTCTCCGGTGTCGCGGACCACTTTGCCTTCAATGATGGCCACGCGCTGGGAATTGCACGGCGGCTCGTTGCACGGCTGAATCGGCCATCAGGCAGGCCTGCCGATCAACCCAATTTTCAAAGCCCCCGCTATGACCCCAGCGAGCTCTACGGAGTGGTGCCAGTGGAGTCTCGTCATCCCTATGATGTCCGGGAAGTCATCGCCCGCATTGTGGATGGCAGTGCTTTTGATGAATTTAAGGCCCGCTACGGCGCAACGCTGGTTACCGGATTTGCCAGTATTTACGGCTATACCGTCGGCATCGTTGCCAACAATGGAATTCTGTTTTCAGAAAGCGCACAAAAGGGTGCACATTTCATCGAGTTATGCTGTCAGCGCAAGATTCCGTTGGTGTTTTTACAAAACATCACCGGCTTTATGGTGGGCCGACGT
>JAGWXV010000108.1 GCA_018969705.1 Betaproteobacteria bacterium | reverse complement strand
AAGCGGAGATAGCGAGGCCCTTGAGCTTCTTCTTACAGGGGCGATGGTCGCAAGCATTCTCGAACCAACACTTGGACACTACTGGGGCGATGTTCCCAAGACAACACTTCAGCCACCGGGACCGGTTGAGTCTGAACTGGATCGGCTGCTATCGGAGGCGGGGCTACACTTGAAAGCTCATCTCGCATCGGGCCTTTCGGGGCCACAACGCTACAGTGCGTTGATGTCGGCAAATGCAATTCGGCTTGCCCGCGGCGCACTCAGACTGCCAAAGTCTGATTCCGCGGACAGCACCAACAGCGATTCATCAGCAACGCTTGCCAAGGAAGAGCTGGCAGCGGATCTTGCCATCTGGAATTTCCGCGGCTAGTTTTTTGCGCGGATTTTCTGAATGGTGGTTCTGCTGGTGATCTGCTCGGGATCGACGATCAGCTCAATGATTGCGGGCTTTTGACTCTCGATCGCACGATTGACCGCAGGCAAGAACTCTGCGGTCTGCCGTACTGTTTCGCCGTGGCCGCCATAGGCCCGGGCAAGGGCTGCAAAGTCTGGATTGACCAAATCAGTGCCCCAGACCCGCTCGGGATATTCGCGCTCCTGGTGCATGCGAATCGTACCGTACATGCCGTTATTGACGACGAAGATCAATACGTTGGCGTGATATTGGACAGCGGTTGCAAACTCTTGGCCGGTCATGAGAAAGCAGCCATCACCGGCAAAGCAGACCACATGGCGATCGGGGTATTCAAGCTTTGCCGCAATGGCAGCCGGCACGCCATATCCCATCGCGCCACTGGTGGGGGCCAGCTGGGTGCGAAAGCCGCCATAACGCCAGTAGCGGTGGACCCAGCCGGTGTAATTGCCGGCACCATTGGCAACAATGGTCTGATCGCCAAGCTGGGCTTGAAGCATCGTCACCACCGCCGCCAAATCCCAAGATAACGAAGTAGGCGTGGGCTGGGTATCGGCCTCAAATTGTGATCGGCCCTGTTCGGCCCAGCGCTTTGCATCCAGATTGCTGGGTAGTGAAGGCATACTACTTAACATCTCGGCAAATTCCGGCATGCCGCTATTGATCATGAGATCGGCCTGATACACACGGCCAAGCTCTTCTGCGCCCGCATGCACATGAATCAATCGCTGATCTGGCTTTGGTGCGCGAATCAGGCTGTAGCCTGCTGTTGTCATTTCCCCCAGCCGGGGGCCAATCGCAATTAAAGGATCAGCCTCGCGGATCATTTCGGCAAGCGCAGGGGCAATGCCGATTCCTGCGTGGCCAACATAAAGCGGGTGCTGGTTGGGGACTAAATCTTGGCATCGAAACGAAGTGCAAAGCGCAACTGCGTTTTTCTCCGCCCAAGAGAGCATCTCGCCACAGGCTTTCGCCGTCCATCCGCTGCCGCCTAGCATCGCCAACGGCCGCTTACCGTTGACGATGAGCTCTTGAAACTGGGCCATCTGGGCTGCCGATGGCGAGGCAGCAACACGCTGATAGCGCGAGAGCATCAAAGGGGCCGCCTGGGCGGTCAGCATATCTTCAGGAAGGGCGAGCACTACCGGCCCGGGCCTGCCCGAAGTCGCCAAATGAAAGGCGTGGCTCATCATTTCTTCGACCCGGTCTGCACGATCAATCTGGGCTACCCATTTCGCGCTCTGGCCAAACATTCGCCGGTAATCGACTTCCTGGAAGGCCTCGCGCTCGACAAAATCCGATCCCACCTGGCCGATCAGCAGAATCATGGGCGTGGAGTCCTGATAGGCGGTGTGCAGGCCAATGGCGGCATTCGAGGCCCCCGGCCCGCGGGTGACCATACAGATGCCGGGCTCGCCGGTTAGTTTGCCGAAGGCCTCAGCCATATTGGCTGCCCCACCCTCTTGGCGGCAGACCACGAGCCGAATCTGATCGCGGGCCTCATATAAGGCGTCCAGCACGGGCAGATAGCTCTCCCCGGGTACGCAGTAGACCGTCCTGGTGCCATGAGTCAGCAGGGCTTTCACGACCAACTGGCCGCCAGTTTGAGGGGTAATTAAAGAGAGCATTTAGGTTCTGGATAAGCTTGCCAAATAGTCTCGCCGATTTCTAACCAATCACATTCAATTCTCGCAGCGGCTTGCCGCGGACAATCCGATCGTGGCCCAGGGGACGGACATCAATCGTCTGGGGAGCGCCGTTTAGTATCCACTCTGCCAATGCTAGCGCAGCACCCGGGGCATGCTGCATGCCATGGCCGGAAAAACCCGCGATACAGTAAAAGTTTTCAAATCCACTCAAAGGACCAATCACCGCATTGTGGTCAAAGTGATTCATCTCGTAATAACCCGCCCAGGCCCGCTCAATTCGCATCGCTTCTAACGCCGGAATCCGATGGGCGAGCACTGCCCACTGCGCCTCATCTAACTCCGAATAGTCGGGATCGAGCGGCAAATCATCTTCTTCAGCCCGCGGATCCATACCAGCGATCAAAAACCGGCCCTCGGGCCGAAGCCAAAAGCCGGTGGTATCAATGAGTAAAGGACAATCAGTAAGCGGCGTTGGGCAGGACAGCACAAACACGGTTCTGCGGGCAGCACCGATCGGCAGTTCAATCTCCAAATCTTTTACTAAGCTAGAGGACCAGGCCCCGGCCGCATTGACCAGGGCGCCACAAGTAATCTCACGGCCATCAGCAAGGCACACTGATTTTGCGTAACGCAGATCTTGACCACTGCTTTCGCAACGAATGGCTTTCACTTCACCCTGAATCTTGATCACCCCAAGTGATAATGCTTTTCTTAAAAACGCCTGATGAAGCGCAGGCCCATCGAACCAGCCCTCACCAGTTAAGCCCAATGCACCCAAAGCGATTCCATCCGTATTGAGCCAAGGAAAACGCTTTGCTAATTCTGCAGCCGACAGCAGCGCGATTTTTGCGCCATGCCGTGACTGAATATCCCAGGCAGCCCGCAGGCTCGGCTCCTGATCGGTACTTGCCAGATACAGATAGCCGGGCTCCGTTAGGCCCAAATCGATCGCCTCGCCTGCGCAAGACAAATGATCCGAAACAGTGCGCAGAAACTGGATTCCAAATTGAGATAACTGAATATTGACCGGGCAGCTGAACTGCTGCCGAATCGAGCTTGCAGATAGCGTCGAGGACGCCTTACTAAAAGAATAATCCCGCTCGATCAAAGCAACACTCAGGTTAGGATTGATGCGCTTTAACCAATAGGCCGTGGCAGCGCCCATGACACCGGCGCCGATAATCGCAACATCAATGCGGTCCAGATCCTCCGACTCAGGTGCGAAAGAACTAGAGGGATTTTTTAAGGGCATGGGCGATCTCACCGATGATTCCGCGCCTAAACAGCAGCACACAGATCACAAAGATCACGCCCTGAATAATGGTGACCCAGGCACCAAACTGGGCAAGGTA
>JAGWXV010000107.1 GCA_018969705.1 Betaproteobacteria bacterium | reverse complement strand
GTAAATCCAAGATGCTCGGTCGTTTTTCCTTTGATGTTGATGCAGCCTTCTGCGGCGCCCACGCAGTCTGCAATTGATCGCACCATTGTCTCGGCATAGGGTGCAATTTTCGGCTGCTGTGCGATCACGGTCGCATCAATCTGAGCAACCTGCCAGCCCTTAGCGGCTACCTTGGCAACCGCCTCGCGCAAAAGCATGCGGCTGTCAGCGCCGCGATAGGCTGGATCAGTATCGGGAAAGTGGCGGCCAATATCTCCGAGCCCGGCCGCCCCCAGAATTGCGTCAGTAATTGCGTGTAACAGCACATCGGCATCCGAGTGGCCCGCAAGGCCCTTCTCAAATGGAATTTCCACACCCCCGAGCACCAGCGGCCTGCCGGTGGTCAGCGCATGCACATCAAAGCCTTGTCCGATTGCAATCGCTGGGCCCGCTGCAGAAGGCTTTCCTTGCGAAGACTGGGGATGAGTCATAAGTGCCTCCATTAAGACAATGTCACCCGGTGTTGTGAGCTTGATATTGCTTGCATCACCTTGCACCAGATGCACACGGCCACCGGCACGCTCGATCGCACTGGCCTCATCGGTGGCGGTCGGATCCTGTTCGTAGGCCGCAATCAGTGAGCCCAGTCGAAACACTTGGGGTGTCTGTGCCGACCACAAGGTCTTACGATCCAGTGTCTGCGCAACCATCGGTGCCGCCGCGGCAGGGTCAACCCGCTTGACGGTATCGGCAAGTGGCATCGCCAGAATCGCGCCCTCGAGATCATCGCGAAGATCCTGGCAGCGCTGCCAGAGGGCCCCCAGGCTGGCCGCACTTACCGCAGGCCGCGCTGCATCATGAACCATGACCCAGAGATCCTGTCGATGGCTTGCCGCCTGCGCAATACACTTTAAGCCCGCAACAACAGAGGCAGCCCGAGTCGGCCCACCTACAGCCACTGTGATGACTTGCTGCAAATCACTTAACTCCTGCGCTGCACCACTGGACTGCCAATGACGATCCTCGGGATCAAGCACCACCACAACCACTGCGATTTCTGACAATTGCGCTAGGGCCCGAATGCTCATGGCCAGCACGGTCTGTCCGTCGAGTCGGTGGTATTGCTTTGGCAGCGCCAGGCCGCTGCGCTGTCCGCGGCCAGCCGCAGGGACCACCGCCACGAGCCGTGTCTGTGCATTGATTCGCGCGCCGATTGCCTGAATCGACGCTTGGCCCAAGGCCCCGGATCTGCTTGTGTTGTCCATAAAACCTACAATTTACAGTTTTTCACCCAGATTCCCGGCCCCGACTTTTGTCCGACGCACCCATCGATCCCTTTTCGGCCCTTCAGGCCGTTCCGCCAAAGGCTGGACAGAGTCTGACGCTGGCTCGGCCCGCAGGCAGCAGTGATGCCTGGTTGATTGCCCACTGGGCCAGCCAAAGGCAGACCCAGCGCGGCACATCACCTGGGGCAGGCCTGGCGGTGATCTGCGAATCCGCCTTAGATGCGCAACGCTTAGCGGAGGAAATTGCCTGCTTTGCGCCAACGCTCCGGGTGCGACTTTTCCCCGACTGGGAGACCCTGCCTTACGAAGCATTCTCGCCCCATCAAGACCTGGTCTCGGATCGGCTGCTGGCACTGTACGAGGCCTCAACAGGGATGCTCGATGTGATGGTCTTATCCGCTACCACCGCCCTGCAACGCATTGCACCGCCAAGCTTTCTTGCAGCAAATACTTTTCTATTTCAAAAAGGCCAGCGCATCTCGGCGGATCGCCTGCGGCAGCAGCTTCTGACCGCAGGTTATTCACCTGTGTCACAGGTTGTGACGCCTGGCGAGTATGCGCTGCGCGGCGGGCTGATTGATCTTTATCCCACCGGAAGCGCCCTGCCATATCGCATTGAACTGATGGACGATGAAGTTGAGAGCCTGCGGGTATTTGATCCCGACAGCCAACGCAGCGTACATACCGTCAATGAAATTCGTCTGCTGCCGGGCCGAGAATTTCCGAGCCATCCTGAGTCGGCCCAACAGTTTCGGGCCCGATGGCGTGAGGTCTTCGAAGGCGATCCCTCGCGCTGCAGCTTGTATCGCGATGCAGGCAAGGGCCTTTTCGGTGCTGGCATTGAATACTACTTGCCGCTTTTGATGGATCCATTGGCAACGATTTTCGATTACCTGCCTCAGGATGACGCCGCGTTGGCAATGATCGGAAATATTGATCAGACCTTTTTGGAATTTCACCGTGACCTGCAGAATCGTTATCGCTTTTTAAAGGCCGATATCGAGCGGCCGGTGCTACCCCCAGAGCGCCTTTATTCGACGGCTGAAGAATTTTTCATTGCTGCGCGGCCCCATGCCCGACTGCGATTTGGGCCTGAGGATGCGGCAGGGCCGCTGCCAAAGTTGCCAGATATTTCAGTAGATCGTCGGCAGACGGACCCTTTGGCACGACTACGGGCCCAGCTCCACCATCAGATCTTGATCACGGCAGAAAGCCCCGGGCGGCGCGAGACCCTTGCTCAGTATCTGCACGAACACGGCATCGCCAGCATCCATGCTGAGTCGATAGCACAAGCGTTTCACAGCCCGTCAGTGGTGGCCAATCGGTCAGCGCCACTGCCGGTACAGCTTTATGTTGCACCGATCTCCCATGGCTTTCAGGCGTCATGGTGCGGGCTCATGCTCGCCACCGAGGGCGAGTTGTTTTCTCAGGTGGCCCGCCGGCAGCGTAGCGGACGCCGCCAGAGCGAGACCAATGTTGACTCCATCATTCGGGATCTCTCAGAGTTAAAGATTGGCGACCCGGTAGTTCATATTCAGCATGGCATTGGCCGATATCGTGGTCTTGTGCATTTGGATATGGGGGATGGGGATACCGAATTTCTTCAGCTCGACTACGCCGATGAGGCCAAGCTCTATATCCCGGTGTCTCAGCTGCATGTCATTGGCCGCTACAGCGGCGCGGATCCCGAGCATGCGCCGCTGCACACATTGGGCTCTGGACAGTGGGAGAAGGCAAAGCGTAAAGCGGCCATGCGTGCGCGTGATACCGCCGCAGAGCTACTCAATATCTACGCCCGTCGCGCTGCCCGTCAGGGCCACGCCTTTCGCTTTGATGCCCAGGAATACGAGCGCTTCGCAGATGGATTCGGATTCGAGGAGACCCCCGATCAACTTGCTGCAATCCATGCCGTCACCCAGGATATGGTCTCGGGCAAGCCGATGGATCGGCTGGTCTGCGGTGATGTCGGATTCGGAAAAACCGAAGTGGCACTGCGGGCCGCGTTTTTGGCCGTCATGGATGGCAAGCAAGTGGCAGTCCTCACGCCGACCACCCTATTGGCTGAACAGCATCTTCAGACCTTCCGTGATCGATTCGCCGAGTGGCCGGTACAGATTGCCGAACTGTCACGCTTTCGCACCACAAAAGAAATTCAGGC
>JAGWXV010000106.1 GCA_018969705.1 Betaproteobacteria bacterium | reverse complement strand
TTGGGCTTTGAGTGTTGCGGGCAGTGCCACATAGGCATGCAGCAAAGTGCTGAGATTTTTTCTCGGCTCAAGGGTGCCCACCGAAAGCAGAAACTGCTGATGGCCAAGGCCGTGTCGCGATAACGCCTGCCGCAGATGTGGGTCCGATGCGGGGCGGGGCCCAAAGTCATTGGAAACACCATTGAGCACCACCCTCACCTTGGAAGCAATGGAGTCGCCGAATTGGTCGACGAGTTCTTGGCGAACAAAATCCGAGACCACGATCACGGTGCTGGCCTGTTGCAACGACTGCGGCAGATGCTCGGTCATGAACCGGACCCGCTCAGCCGGATGAGTCTGGGGATGGCGAAGAAACGAGAGATCGTGAACCGTGATGACTGTTGGCCCATCAAAAGGGAAGGCAATGAAATTGGGCTCGTGGTAGAGCGCCGCCTGATATCGCAGACAGCCCTGATCAAATGCGATCGCCTGCCGTGCCCGCACCAGCCGACGCACCATCGGCACGCGGCTCAACACCCGCCGCCACAGCTGGGTACGGGCGACTGCCGCCTCGGCAGCTGGGAGCGCCACAGAGAGATCATCGTGATCGTTACTGAATAACTCCTGCGCGGATTTCCAGCGCCGAGCCAAAAAGACCTGAATATCCACTTCAGGCTGGGGCTGGGGTTTGGAGAGCGCGCGCAGCAGATGGGCGGTGTAATGGCCCACCCCCGTTAACGGGGTCAGCAATGGGATGCCATTCCAAACAATCGCGGATTCGTATACTGCGCGTTCAGAAGCCTGATTCATCCCATGATTCCCAACACCCGCCGCCCTGAGCGCGGCCCCAGAGTCGCTATTGTCCATGATTGGCTCACCGCATTTGGCGGCGCTGAGCGCGTTTTAGTGGAGCTCTGCCGATTGCTGCCCCATGCAGAGGTCTTCACACTTTTTGGCAGGCATGCGGGTCTGCGGCAGCTGCTGAATCAACATCGTGTGCAGGCCAGCTACTTGGCTCAGCTGCCCGGAATCGACGCGATGTATCGATGGCTCGCACCACTGATGCCAAAGGCGATTGAATCCTTTCGGTTTCAGGGCTTTGACTTGGTGATTTCTAGCTCGTGGGCCTTTGCCCACGGCATTCGCACGCCCCAAGGAATTCCGCATGTGGCGTACATCCATAGCCCCATGCGCTGGGCGTGGGATATGCAAGAGGAGTATCTTGGCCGAGCGAAGTTATCGGGTGCGGCCCGATGGATTGCGGAGCAGGGCCTCACCCAACTGCGGCAGTGGGATCAGCAGGCCGCGCAGCGCGAGAAGACCATCATCGCCAATAGTCAATTTATCGAGCAGCGAATCAAGCGCTGCTGGCAGCGCGATTCGACAGTGATTTATCCACCCGTTCGGGTGACGGAAATGCATGGGCCCGCTAAACCACATGGGGCCTACATCAGCGTTTCGCGGCTAGTGAAATACAAGCGAGTGGATCTATGGGTAGAGGCATTTCGTCATCTGCCCGACCATCAGCTGATGGTGGTGGGCACAGGGCCAGAGCTTAGTCGCTTACAGCAAATGGCACCCCCCAATGTACGGTTTACTGGCTGGGTGTCCGATGAGCAAGCCATTGAATTAATCGCTGGCGCCAAAGGCTTCCTGCAGGCCTCAAAGGAAGACTTTGGCATCTCGGCAGTTGAGGCACAGGGCTATGGCGTTCCGGTGCTCGCCTATGGCCAAGGGGGTGCGGCAGAAACCGTGCGCGGGCTAGCGCATGCCAACCCAACGGGGCTACTGTTTGATGCGCTTGAGCCTAGGGCCGTGGCCCAACACATTCTCGAGTTTGAGCGCTATCAATTTCTGCCGCAAGACTGTAAACGCAACGCGGCCCGCTTTTCGCCACAGGCTTTTGCATTGGCAATCGCCGAGCAACTCAGTCCGTTTGGGATTCATTTAGATGTAAGATCTTTTTGATTCGCCATCCCCGGTCATGCCATGCCTACGCCTGCCACCCGTTTTCTAACTCGAGAGCATGCCGGGCTAATTGAGCTGGCCCACCGGGCTCTGGACGCGCTGGCTTGTTTGGCGGCCTCGGTCCTTGTTGGCGCTGTTGTGGGATTTACGGGCCAAGACCGGCAAGACTGGGCACTGCTGGTGCTGATTCAAATCTTTGTGAGCATGCTGCTTTTTCAGCAGCATGATTTATACAAAAGCTGGCGGGGCCGGCCCTACTCTGATCAGTTCAGTCGACTGATGCTCGCCTGGCTTATTGTGAGCGCGATCCTTTGGGTGATCTGGCAGGCACTTGACCTCGGCAGGATCGTGACTCCGCTGACTCTTTTCACCTGGCTGGCCGTGAGCCTGATGGTAATTGTGATGCAACGAGCCATGCTTCATTTTGGCATTCGCGCCTTTCGCAGGCGCGGGCTCAATAGCAAGCGAGTATTGATCTATGGTGCAGGATCACTCGGCCGGTCGATTGCCAATCAGATTCGTCGCAGCCCTGAAAGCGGCTTTGAGATTGCTGCATTTTTAGACGACAAGCCGGAGATCAAAGGCCTGCGCTTGGATGGCGCCGAAGTGCTCGGGGGAAGCGCGGATCTGGAGCAGATTCTTACGGGCAACGCCATCGACGAACTGTGGATTGCCTTGCCGCTGTCTGCGACGCAGAGAGTCTCGGATGTTCTTGAAATCTCCAACCGCCACGTGGTGTCGGTGCGGCTATTTCCGGATTTATATGGCCTGACACTGCTGAATCATTCGGTCAGCGAACTTCTGGGCTTTCCCATCATTGATCTTAATGTTGACCGCATGCAGGGCTTTAATCGTCTGATCAAGGAGCTTGAAGACAAGGTCTTAGGCTTCATGATCTTTGTCGCGGCACTGCCTTTAATCGGCGTTATCGCGTTAATCATTCGGCTATCGTCTGACGGGCCGATACTCTTTAAACAACGCCGGCGTGGCTGGGACGGCAAGCCCTTTACGATTTATAAATTTCGCACCATGCAGTTGCATACTGAGCCGCCCGGCCAGCTGACCCAGGCCCGCATCAATGATCACCGCTTCACAGCCATTGGCCGTTGGCTGAGAAAGACCTCGCTGGATGAATTGCCTCAGCTTTACAACGTGCTGCAGGGCCGGATGAGTCTGGTGGGGCCCCGGCCCCATGCGATTGAGCATGACAATTTTTACGAAAAACACATCGAGGGCTATCTTCGCCGCCATCGCGTCAAACCAGGCATCACCGGCTGGGCCCAGATCAACGATCTGCGGGGTGAGGTCCAGGAGTTAGAAGAAATGAGCCGTCGGGTCAAGCACGACTTGTACTACATCGAACATTGGTCGCTCTGGTTTGATGTTCGGATTATTTTGGCAACTGTATTGAAAATCTTTTTTAGCAAAAAGGCCTGGTGAGTGATCGAGATTGCGATCGCCACCAGTCTGATTCATCCCAATGTATTTGGCGCGGCC
>JAGWXV010000105.1 GCA_018969705.1 Betaproteobacteria bacterium | reverse complement strand
AGACCCAGTTGTTCACGGGTCCCCTTCGTCTAGAGGCCTAGGACATCACCCTTTCACGGTGAGTACAGGGGTTCGAATCCCCTAGGGGACGCCATCAGACTCGGCGCATTCACGATCGCACAGTTAGTCATCAGCATCAGCCCGGCAATCGACCCGGCATTTTGCAGGGCCAGACGTGCGACCTTCGCCGGATCCATCACCCCCATCGCCATCAGGTTCCCGTAGGACTTCGTTGCAGCGTTGTAGCCGAATTGAACCTCCGGTGACTGCAGGATTTTGTCCACGATAACCGAGGGCTCATCGCCAGCGTTTTCGGCGATGCATCGCAGTGGCGCTTCCAGCGCGCGATACACGATCTGTATTCCAGAGCGCTCATCTAAATCAATACCGTGCATATCACGCAGGACTTCGCGTGCACGCAGCAGGGCGATGCCCCCACCAGGCACGATGCCTTCTTCAACCGCCGCACGGGTGGCATGCAGTGCATCCTCAACTCGTAGCCGCCGTTCTTTAAGCTCGGTCTTGGTGGCGGCACCAACCTTAATCAGGGCCACGCCGCCGGATAGTTTTGCGGCCCGCTCCTTCAGCCGGTCCCGTTCAAGCGGGCTGCTGGCCCGATCGCGTTCCTGCCGAATGCTGTGGATGCGCTGCTGGATTTGAGACCGCTCACCACCACCGCCAATTAGCGTGGTGGCCTCGTGGATGATCTCGGCACGCTTGACTCGACCCAATTCGTTCATCGTGATTTTCGAGAGCGGCAAGCCCGCCTCGCGACTCGCCACCGTCGCGCCGGTTAGGACCGCGATATCGTGCAGCAGCTCGCGCCTGCGATCGCCAAAGCCGGGAGCCTTTACCGCGCAGGCTTTCAGCGTGCCGCGAATCGCGTTAATGACGAGGGCGGCAATGGTGTCGGGATCAACATCCTCCGCAATGACCAGCAGCGGGGCAGATGCCTTAGCCAACTCCTCCATCAGGGGAAGTAGCTCGCTAAGTATGCTGAGCCTGCCATCGATGAGCAGCACGCGTGCCTGTTCAAGTATCACGCTCTGCCGCTCGGTTGTATTGATGAAGTAGGGCGAAAGAAACCCCCGATCAAATTGCAGCCCCTCGACCGTTTCTAAAATGCTGCTCAGGCCCGAACCCTCTTCGATCGAAATAGCGCCAGTGCGGCCCACTTTTTCGATGGCGCTGGCCAGCAGCGCACCGATCGAGCGATCGTTATTCGCAGAGATGCTGGCTACGTGGGCGATATCCTGCGGGGTTGTGCAGGGCCGCGCGAGTTGTCTGAGGGCCTCAGTCACGCGATCAATCGCTTGCTCCATGCCGTGACGCAGCTCCATCGGATTTAAGCCGCCTGCAATGCATCGAAGTCCCTCGTGAATCATGCTGTGGGCGAGAACGGTTGCCGTGGTGGTGCCGTCGCCGGCCATTTCGCTGGTCCGTGCTGCCACCTCACGCAGAAGTTGTGCGCCGAGATTTTCCAGCCGATCCGACAGTTCAATGGACCGGGCGACCACGACCCCTGAGTTGACGATCTGTGGGCCGCCAAATTCCCGCTCAAGAATTACTGTCCGGCCCCGCGGGCCGAGCGTGACACGCACCGCTTGTGCGAGCGCGTCGGCGCCACGACGCAGCCCCTCACGGGCAGCTTCATCAAAAACAATTTCTCTTGGGGCCATAACCGACCGAATGCCTCCCGCATCGTTGCGATGCTGAAAACATTAGGTGAGCCCAGGGCCTGCAACTGCAAGCGGGCCGTGCCAAATTGCTTTGAGTTTAGAGGGCCTCGGTAGCGAAATCCGCAAGCCGCGAACGCTCGCCACGCTGCAGGGTCACGTGGCCGCCATGCGACCAGCCTTTGAACCGATCAACCACATACGTCAGGCCGGATGATCCTTCGGTGAGGTAGGGCGAGTCGATCTGGGCGATGTTGCCCATGCAGACCACTTTGGTGCCGGGGCCAGCGCGCGTGATCAATGCCTTCATCTGCTTTGGCGTGAGATTCTGAGCCTCATCGATGATCAAAAACTTATTGATAAAGGTTCTGCCGCGCATGAAGTTCAGTGATTTGATCTTGATGCGGGTACGAATCAGATCTGCAGCCGCCGAGCGGCCCCAGTCACCGCCGCCATCCACCCCTCGGTTAAGCACCTCAAGGTTGTCTTCGAGTGCACCCATCCAAGGCTGCATCTTTTCTTCCTCTGTGCCCGGCAGAAAGCCGATGTCATCACCCAGTGGCACCGTAGCCCGCGTGACGATGATCTCGTTATAGATTTTGGTTTCAAGAATCTGGGCAAGGCCCGAGGCCAATGCGAGCAGCGTTTTGCCGGTGCCTGCTTGGCCCAGCAAGGTCACAAAGTCGACATCTGGATTCATCAAAAGATTCAGCGCAAAGTTCTGCTCGCGATTGCGGGCGGTAATGCCCCAGACCGAGTTCTTGGCGTGTGTGAAATCTCTCAGTGTGCGAAGCACTGCAGTACGGCCTTGGGCCTCTTGAACAAGCGCATAAAGGGGGCTTGCTCCTTCTTCGTACACAAATTGATTGACATGAAAGGCTGCACACAGCGGACCCGTCACCCGATAAAAGGTGTAGCCACCTTGCTGCCAGGATTCGAGGCGTTTACCGTGGCTATCCCAAAAGCCCTCGGGCAGCTGCATGGCGCCCGAGTAGAGCAAATCGGCATCGTCAATGACCTGATCGTTGAAGTAATCCTCGGCCGGCAGCCCCAAGGCATGGGCCTTGATTCGAATATTGATGTCTTTGGAGACCAGCACCACAAGCCGATCTTTTTGCTTGGCCTGTAAGGCGCGTACGACACTGAGAATTTGATTGTCGGCTTTGCCGACTGTGAGGCCTTCGATGACCGAGCTGGTTTCGATTTCTAGCGGCTGGGTCTGAAAATACAGCCGGCCGGTTGCCTCTTTGTTACCGAGTACCGATAGGGGGATGCCCTCGGCAATATTCAGGCCACTGTTGCTTGCATCTGCAATCGCTTCGATCATCGCATCCAAAGAGCGTGTGACCTGACGCACATTACGCGCGACCTCGGAGACCCCTTTTTTATGGTTATCGAGCTCCTCAAGGGTCATCATTGGCAAGAAGATGTCATGTTCCTCGAATCGAAAAAGACTGGAGGGGTCATGCATCAACACATTGGTATCGAGCACAAAGGTTTTGGCGACATCGGGATCAGTCCGACGCCGCGATTCGCGCAGCATTGCCGGCCGACGGGTCGCCGTGACGGGTGCGGGCGCCGTCTGCGACGGGATTGGAACTGGGGCCGCACGGGCGGCAGCCGGGGCAGGCGCCTGCGGCAAGGGCGGCGGTGCGTACGCGCGCGCTGCGGGGCCTGCCATTAGGCCTGGCTCAGCATCCTCCTGGGGTGCGAGGCCGCGGCCCGATGATTTTTTGTTGCGATTCGGTTTGGCGATGAGGTCATCGGTGGGCTGCAGCAGGGTGGCG
>JAGWXV010000104.1 GCA_018969705.1 Betaproteobacteria bacterium | reverse complement strand
CCGATCACCCAAAAAGGATGCGGCACCCTGCTTTGCGCATAGGCACGCAGCAGCAGATCAATGCGCTTGGGGTGCTCTAAGCGGCTCGCTGTTACGATCAGATCACGTGGACCTGATGGTGCTGCGGCAGGTAGAACGGCGTCTGTTGGCGAAATCTTCGTATTGGATGGGTGATGCAGCACCTGTGCTTGTGCATGCATCGGAAAATAATCAGCACGGCCAGCGACAGTGGCAGAGATCGCAGCAAACTGATTCACTCGGCCCACTGAAAATGCCATTGCATCCAAGAGCCGCACACAGGCCCTAGAAAAATTCCCTGGAAACGCTGAAAGCATGCTGACATGGGACTGAGTCACCATAAGTAAAGCCCGAGCCACGTGCGCAATACCGCCATATTCAGCAAAACAGTCATCCGCAACCTGCTGGCGCAAAGCGGAACCCCAGGTTTTTGCTGAGGCTGACCTTAGCGATTTGAAGAGAATGGCTGGCAGTGCTTCGGCGAGCAATTGCTCCTGGGTTGGGCTAAATGCATACCCCAATGATTCCGGATAGGTGTCGTACAGCCCGCGCAGGGTGTGCTGCAGATAGACCGTGTGATTGGGGTGCTGGATCGCCCAGGCGGGATACTTGGTGGAGATGACCTGGTCAAAGCCACTTAGATCCAGCTGCGCAAAGGCCGCATAGGTCTCCAAGATCTCCGGCAGGGTTTTCTCATGTGAGGGCAAGCCCACCAGCTGCGCGCTGATGCCCTGCGTGCGGTTGAGGTTTTCGATAAGGCCCGCCCAGAGATTCTCTGCGCCGCCCACTACGGCGGGAACAGCCTGCGGCACGACAACGGCGATACGGTGCGTAGGCACGCGATGGGTTCCTTGTAGCGTTAGGCGACTAACAACTGATCCACCACAGAAGACCAGGAGACATTGAGACTTTTCCATTGCGCCAGACCCGCCTGGCCCATTTCAATTGCCAGACTGCGTTGCTGGTAGAGCTGATCGATTGCATCTGCAAGCGCTTTGGGGTTGGGCTCTACCACTAGACCCGTTTCATTGTGGGTGACAAACTCGCAGGGCCCACCCGAGTCCACACAAGTGATCACGGGCTTGGCAGACAGCATGGCCTCGAGCGTGACATAGCCTAAGTCTTCATCAAAAGGCGGAAAACAGACAGCAAGCGCCCGTGAGTACCAGACGATTTTTTCTTCTGCCGAGATGCGGCCCAAGAGCTTTACTTTCTCACCCAAGCCCAGCCGAGCAATCTGCTCTTTCGCGGCTTCGAGCTGGCCGCCCTCACCTGCCAATACGATCGTAAGCGGTGAGGCCATGGCGTGGGCGGCTTCAATGACCAGCGACTGCCGCTTTAAGGACTCAAATCGGCTCGGGAAAAAAATGTAGTCCTCCGCTTTGTCTGCGTAAAAACGCTGGTGATCCGGCGGCGGGTGGTAAATCGGCTTGGCATTGAGTTGATTGAATTGCTGCAATCGCTCTGCCACACGCTTTGAGTTGGCAAAAAGCCTGCCTTGATGAGAGATCGGTCCAAGTACCTCGGCATCGAATTGATGAATCGCTGGCCGCAGCGCCTGCTCCGCTTTTGGTGTCTTCGCGGAATCAAATAGCTCATAGACCGCCCGATGCTGATGCATGAGCCACGCGACATGGTGGGGGTGCTGCACCCCATAGGCGGGGAATTGCAAACTGATTAAACGATCAATCGACTGGCCGCTGGGTGCCTGCAGATCCAATGCACGGGCAGCCTGCATCGCCCGCTCAATGTCGGCGGCAGGATTAAAAGCAAATGGCAGGCGCAGGGTCTCAACCTGATGGCCTGCCTGAATCAAAGCCTGACTGAGGTTTTGAATGTGATCATCTGCGCCACCCTTTAAAAACGGCGTGAGATTTGCTGCAACAAGGACTCTCACTTAATGCCAACGACCGCAAAATCTTGCGGCCCGCAGAAGTGGCCATTAAAGCGCTCGGTAAGCAGATCTTCACCTGGTAAGCGTGCCTGCTCGGGGTAGGGATTTAACCGCTTAATGCTGACTTGCTGAAAGCCCCAGTAGTGCAGCAGAAACTGCATGGATGAGGGCGTTAAAGGATTACGATGGGTGTGGTCATGATAAAAAGTGTGACTTGCGACCAAAAGATTTTCTGGGTTTGGGGTTTCGAAAATCAATAGCCCGCCTGGGGTGAGTGCCCGCCAAGATTGGGCCACGCACTCAAAGAGCACCTCGAACGGCAGATGCTCGATCACATGAAATGCGGTGACGGCCGCAAGGCTTGCATCGGGCCGAGTTTTGAGTGCCGAGATTAAATCGGACTGGGTCACCTGAAGGCCTTGGTCGGCAGCCTGCTTCACCATCACGGGGTTTGAATCAATACCGCAGGCGGCAATGCCCTGCTCCGCAACAAAAGAGAGCCACTCCCCACGGCCACAGCCGAGATCCAGTAACGGCTTGGTGTTATCCGTAACCGTTTTTTTTAAGTGCTCAAGCTCTGCGGTATAGGGAAGATAGCGGGCCCGCATCTGCTCGGCATTACCACGGTGGCTGTCTTCAAAGGCCAAGTAATACTGATTAAGCTCGGCCCCAAGCTTTGGGTCGAGCGCTGCTTGCGGCGCGGGGGCGGAGGTGGGGGCGAGGGCAGATGCATTCTGAACAGAATCGGTGATTGCCCGCATGTTTAACTTTGCGACCGAGGCGGCTACCTGCTGCTGGGCCTGCTCAAGGCTACGCTCATTACGGGCAATACGCTGCTGTATGCCCGCAAGAATCTCGGTCTGTCGGGTGAGCACCGCATGCCAAGAGGTCATGGTGGAGTGCATGGATTGCAGCACACCAAACCAGAAACGATTGCGATCGGCATCTTCGGTTCGGCTGGCAAAAAAATGCGCCAGCAAAAACACGGTTCGCCGAATAAGCGGCACAAAGCGCTCGAACTTTAATAGATAAGCAAGCCCCCGGTAGCTGCGCAATTCAGCAATCGGCGCGCCCAATGCCCTGGCCTCTTTTGAGGTACCGATAATTCCAGCAATCAGAAAGGGGTGGGCGCCCGCCTGAATGAGGCTGCTGTACTGGCGCAAGCCCTCGGCATCTGCCTCGCGTTTCAGCACCAGCCGATAGATTGCCGAAACCAGTTCATTGCCTGTAAAGCGCAGCAGGTAGCCACGGGCAGAGGACTGAGAAGCACTCAGGGGCACTGGCCCTTCCATTCTCAGGCGCTGCCACTCGTGCTCCAGATAAGAATGGGGATCAGGATTTTCTGAGCGCAGGCGCTGGGCTTTTTCCCGAATCTCGGCGGCCAGGACTTCAAAGGGCGTGGTCATGCGTAGACCTTATGCTCAAGACGGCTCACACCAGAAAAGGGTTTGCCCAAAAAACCAATGACTTCAAATTCTAAGGCGTTATCCCACCAGTGCTGGCAGTTATGTACATGGCTCGTATCGGTGTGGACAGCCACCGTGACTGTGTAGCG
>JAGWXV010000103.1 GCA_018969705.1 Betaproteobacteria bacterium | reverse complement strand
TTGCCGTTTTGAATCGCAAACTGCACATTCATGAGGCCCACGACATTTAAGGCCCGCGACATCATCGCGGTCTGCCGCTTTAATTCTTCAATCAGTTCTTTGGAAAGCGAATATGGCGGCAGGCTGCAGGCCGAATCTCCGGAATGTACGCCCGCCTGCTCGATATGCTCCATCACACCGCCAATGAAGACCCGCTTGCCATCGGAGAGGCAGTCGACATCCACTTCGATTGCATCGTTTAGAAATCGATCCAACAACACTGGTGAGTCATTGGAGACTTTTACGGCCTCCCGCATATAGCGCTCTAAGTCGCGCTGCTCGTGCACGATCTCCATGGCACGCCCACCCAATACATAGCTGGGCCGAACCACCAAGGGGTAGCCGATTTCCTGGGCCAGACGAATGGCCTCTTCTTCGTTGCGGGCGGTGCGATTCGGCGGCTGACGCAATTCAAGCCGAATCAGCAGCTTTTGGAAGCGTTCACGATCCTCGGCGATATCAATCGATTCCGGTGATGTGCCCACAATCGGAACGCCTGCCGCCTCAAGGGCCTTAGCAAGCTTTAATGGCGTCTGGCCGCCGTACTGCACGATCACGCCGATGGGCTTTTCTTTATCGACGATCTCTAAGACATCCTCGAGGGTTAAGGGCTCAAAGTAGAGCCGATCTGAAGTGTCGTAATCGGTGGAGACGGTCTCAGGATTGCAGTTGACCATGATGGTCTCAAAGCCGTCCTCCCGCAGGGCCATCGCTGCATGCACGCAGCAGTAATCGAATTCAATGCCCTGGCCGATACGGTTCGGTCCGCCGCCCAGCACCATGACTTTTTTACGATTCGTGGGATTGGCCTCGCACTCTTCTTCGTAAGTCGAATAAAAATACGATGTTGAAGTGGCGAATTCCGCGGCGCAGGTATCCACTCGCTTATACACCGGCCGAACATTTAAGCTGTGGCGCAGCTTGCGGATTTCCGCCTCGGTGGTCTCGAGCAAATAGGCCAGCCGACGATCTGAAAAGCCCTTGCGCTTTAGGCCCCGCAGGGACTCTGCATCCAAATCCGCCAGGGTCATCTTATCCAGCGCCAGCTCGAGATCCACAATCTCTTTGATCTGCACCAAGAACCAAGGATCGATTCGCGTCAGCTGATGGACCTCATCGATGCTAAATCCTTGCGCAAAGGCATCGCCGACATACCAGATCCGCTCAGGGCCCGGCTCGCCGAGTTCCTCTTCGATCCGCTCACGGTCCGTAGTTTTCTGATTTAAGCCATCGACACCCACTTCCAATCCCCGCAGGGCTTTTTGGAAAGACTCCTGAAAGGTTCGGCCCATCGCCATGACCTCGCCCACAGACTTCATCTGGGTGGTGAGATGGGCATCGGCAGAGGGGAATTTTTCGAATGCAAAACGGGGCACTTTGGTGACAACATAATCAATCGACGGCTCAAAGGAGGCCGGCGTCGCGCCACCGGTAATATCGTTTTTCAGCTCATCGAGCGTGTAGCCGACTGCGAGTTTGGCGGCGACTTTGGCAATCGGAAAGCCCGTGGCCTTTGAGGCCAGGGCCGAAGAACGCGAGACCCGGGGGTTCATCTCGATCACAATTAAACGGCCATTGGCGGGATTGACGGCAAACTGCACGTTGGAGCCGCCCGTATCCACACCGATCTCGCGAAGAATCGCAATCGATGCATCCCGCATGACTTGATATTCCTTATCGGTCAGTGTTTGGGCTGGGGCCACCGTGATCGAGTCACCGGTGTGAATGCCCATCGGGTCAAGATTTTCAATCGAGCAGACGATGATGCAGTTATCTGCACGATCACGAACCACTTCCATCTCGAACTCTTTCCAGCCGATGAGCGACTCTTCGATCAAGAGCTCGTGGGTAGGCGAGGCCTCGATGCCCCGCTTACAGATGGTTTCAAATTCTTCGGCGTTATATGCAATGCCGCCACCCGTGCCGCCCAAAGTAAAGCTGGGACGAATGACGAGCGGAAAACCACTGCTGCCCGTGAGCTGGCTGATTTGTTTTTGAACCGCCCAGGCCTCTTCCAGCGTGTGGGCGATGCCCGATTTTGCAGAGTCAAGTCCAATCTGGGTCATGGCCTCTTTGAACTTGAGTCGGTCTTCGGCTTTTTCGATGGCCTCTTTTTTGGCGCCAATAAGCTCAACGCCAAACTTCTGAAGCACGCCCTCGCGATGTAAATCGAGTGCACAGTTCAGCGCGGTCTGGCCGCCCATTGTGGGCAGCAGAACATCAGGCCGCTCGACTTCGATAATTTTGGCAACCGTCTGCCAGGTAATAGGCTCGATGTAAGTGACATCGGCGGTCTCTGGATCGGTCATGATGGTCGCGGGGTTGCTATTGACCAGGATGACTTTGTAGCCCTCTTCTTTCAGGGCTTTGCAGGCCTGGGCGCCCGAGTAATCAAATTCGCAGGCCTGGCCAATCACAATTGGGCCAGCGCCGATGATCATGATGCTGCGAATGTCGGTCCGTTTAGGCATTGCGGCCTCCGGAGCATTGCTGCATCAGTGTTGTGAAGTGGTCAAACAGCGGGCCGATGTCATGGGGGCCTGGGCTGGCTTCGGGATGACCTTGAAAACAAAAGGCGGGCACATCCGTGCGAGCCAATCCCTGAATGGAGCGATCAAAGAGCGATACATGGGTAATGCGCAGATGACTGGGCAGATGATCAGGATCTACGACAAAGCCATGGTTCTGGGAGGTAATAAAGACCCGCTTGGAATCCAACTCCTGCACGGGATGATTGGCACCATGGTGGCCGAATTTCATCTTCAGTGTTTTTGCGCCTGAGGCCAGGGCCATGATCTGGTGGCCCAGGCAGATGCCGAACACCGGCAGCTTTTTTTTCATCGCGGCCTGGGCGGCAGCAATCGCGTAATCGCAGGGCTCGGGATCACCGGGGCCATTGGAGAGAAACAGGCCATCGGGCCGCAGTGCCTCAATCTCCTCAAAGCGGGTCTGGGCCGGCATGACTGTGACGCGGCAGCCCCGATCCGCCAGCATGCGCAAAATATTGCGCTTCACACCAAAATCGAGCGCGACCACATGAAAGCGGGCCGGACCCATCGGCGCATGGCCTGCGCCCAGCGACCAGCTGCCCTCGATCCATGCATAAGATTTGGCGGTGGAAACAACCTTTGCTAAATCCATGCCCACTAGCCCAGGAAATTCGCGGGCAGCCGCAATCGCGCGGCCGGCATCCAGTGTTTCGCCTGGTGCTGCGGCCAGCAGTGCGCCATTCTGGGCGCCCTTTTTTCTCAGGACTCGGGTTAAGCGTCGGGTGTCGATACCGGCAATGCCCACCACACCCGATTTTTGAAGGGTCTCCGAGAGCGAGGCCTGCGAGCGGAAATTTGACACCAGCAAGGGCAGATCACGAATCACCAGGCCCGCTACATGCAGTCGGCCTGATTCATCGTCCTCGGCATTGGTGCCGACATTGCCAATATGGGGATACGTCAGCGTCACAATCTGACGGCTGTAACTCGGATCAGTAAGAATTTCCTGATAGCCGGTCATGGAGGTATT
>JAGWXV010000102.1 GCA_018969705.1 Betaproteobacteria bacterium | reverse complement strand
GCAGGGCGGCCTCGTTGGCCTCACGCAAATCGGGCATATCCTGAGCCAAGGACGGCCACGGCCCGCCGAAGGCTTCAGTCTCCGAGGGCTCATCGAATCGAATCGATACAGATGGCGCCTCAGGCACAATTAATCGCACACCCATCGCGCCTGCTCCGGAAGACAGAATCACCCGCTCGGTATCGTTTTTATGTGGCGCAAAGCCTGATTTGTAACGCCACATCAGAATCGCATCTTCAAAATTACCCACAATCGCAAACACAATCGCCGTCACGCGCGAAGGAAACCAATCCACCCAAGCAAAGGCGCGGACTGCAAAATCTCCGAAGGGTGAAATCGGTGCGGCGGATGTGCTGCCGGTTAACACGGGATCGCGGGCATCGGCCCAGACCCGCCGGGCCTCTGCACTTAGGCGATAGAGCACCGCGCCTGCCGGGCCGGGAAGAATCACGAACCAAAAGATGACGCCAAACACGTGCCGCTGCGCGCCGACAAAGGCCAGCCGAATCGCCTCGCGGCAAATCGCCGAACTGTCGCCCGATTCGGCCGCAAGGCGGGTCATGAGATCACCACCGGAGTGCTCCATCCATCGGCGTAACGCGTTTCGCGCGCCTTCCAAATCGTTGACAGAAAGTGCAAGCTGAATTTCCGTAAACCGATTGCTGAACTGACGAAAGCCGATACATAGATAGAGCACGCCAACCGTGGCAAGAAATCCCAGCAAGACATTGACATGTGATAACAGCGCCACAATCACCCAGGTCAGGACTGCGCCACCCGTCACGATGGCAAACCACGACAGCCGCGCGGAGGCCATCTCACCGGAATTGGTCGACCGCTCTACCCGCAAAAACAGCTGCTCAATCCGCTTGGCGAAGGCAGAGTCATCCCGCACGGGGCGAAATTGCTCCAGCAGCATTGCAAAAATAAAGCTAAACAGTGTCATAGCGGAAAGTCTAACCTCGAACGGCCATGCCCCGATGCTGATTCCAGGCGGCCCACAGCAGGTGATAGAGATTTCGTAGCATCGATGCAGTCGCCCCCCAGATAAAAAACTCCTGAGTCTGGCCGGGAGAGGTCAGGGCCTCCCCCTGGTAAGGCATTGCGTAAAAACGAATCAGCTCGCCAGTGGGGCTGCGCTCCGCGGGCAAAAGCCGAATCTGATGATTGGCGGGATCCATTAAAAATGACAGCGGCACATGGAAAATCTCCGCGACTTCGCGCTGATCATGCTCAAAGGCTGCGGCCTGCGCATCCACCCAAGCAATCACCGGAGAGATACGAAAGCCCGTGGCGGTGAGGTAATCCGGCAGCCTTCCCCAGACCCTGACTGCGGCAGGATCCAAACCGATCTCCTCGCTGGCCTCGCGGATCGCAGTCTGCTCGGCAGAGGCATCCGAGGGCTCAGCCCGGCCACCAGGAAAACTCACCTGGCCTGCATGGGTGGAGAGATCGGCTGTACGCTTTGTGAGCACCACCTGGAGGCTATCGTCAGCGCGCTCCGAGCCCAAAAGCCCAATCAGCACCGAAGCAGGTGTGGCCGTCTCCGGAGTCACCGGCCGAACCGGCCGGCGACGATCCCGCAAAAGCTCCGGCGTCCAGAGCGGAAAATCAGCCTCCGATTCAATACGGTCAAACAACATCTCGAGGCTTGAAAATGACAAAGCCTGCTCGGGAAGAGCAGGCTCTGCATGGCGGGGCTCGATCGCCGTTTGCTGAGGATCGAAGCTAAGCAGTTTTTATTCCTCTGCCGCGGTATCGCCCTCGGACTTTCGGGCCGCAAGCTTCTCGCGAATGCGGGCTGACTTGCCGGAACGCTCACGCAGAAAGTAAAGCTTGGCGCGGCGCACATCGCCACGACGCTTCACTTCAATACCCGAGATCAGCGGTGAGTACAGCTGAAAGGTTCGCTCTACGCCTTCGCCAGAGGAAATTTTCCGAACGATGAAAGAGGAATTCAGTCCGCGGTTGCGCTTTGCAATCACTACACCCTCATAAGCCTGCACGCGCTTACGATTGCCTTCGACCACATTGACGTTGACAACAACGGTATCGCCCGGTGCGAACTCGGGCAGTTTTTTGTTAATACGAGCAATTTCTTCTTGCTCGATCTGACGAATGATGTCCATGATTTCTCCAAAACCATCGTGGCCTCAGCCTGGCGCGGCTAGCCCAGAGGATGGGGTTAATTCAATGCACTACAACCGCTTCTTGATTCGGCTCTTCCCGGCAATTGCTAGGTCGATGACTTTCCACTGGGATCCGGCTTACCGGACGAAGGCATCAAGAGATCGGGCCGAAGGTCTTGGGTCGCCGCGAGGGCGGCCCGTCTGCGCCAATCCGCGATTCTCTCATGATGGCCCGACAAAAGCACGTCCGGCACCGCGGCACCAGCGAAGACCTCTGGCCGGGTGTAATGGGGCCAATCCAGAATGCCGCCGCCCGGCCCCTGCGGAGAAAAAGACTCCTGGATGGCCGATTCCGGCTCGCCCAAGGCCCCGGGCAGCTTGCGTATTGCCGCATCCAGTATCGCCATGGCCGCAATCTCACCCCCCGAAAGCACAAAGTCTCCAAGGCTCCAGCACTCATCGACCTGCTGATCAATAAACCGCTGATCTACGCCTTCATAGCGGCCGCAGATCAGAGTCCAGCAGGCCTGGAACTGGGCCAGCCGATCAATCATCGATTGATCAATGCGCCTACCCGATGGGCTCATCAGAATCACTGGGCCGGGCCTGTATCCGGCCGCCTGCTGCTGGGCCTTGATCGCCGCCACCGCCTCAGTCAGCGGGCCAGCCATCATCACCATGCCGGGCCCGCCACCATAGGGCCGATCGTCAATGGTTTTGTAGGCGTCATGCGCATAGTCGCGCAGCTGATGGGCCACCACCATTGCAAGTTTTCGCTCGCACGCGCGGCCCGTAATGCCAAAGCGGGTAACCGCATCCAACATTTCGGGAAAAAGTGTGACGACATCAAAGCGTGTCATTGCCACCACTCCGGATTCCAATCCACATCGATACGCCGCGCCTGGAGATCTACCTGATCAATGTATTGGGCAACAAAAGGAATCATGCCGGCATCCAGCACCAACCAATCATGAGCACCATTAGTCTGAAGCGATTGGACTTCGCCAAGCCGGCTGCCCTGACGATTGATCACTATGCAGCCCAAGAGATCCGCCCAATAGGCCTCGTCTTCGGAGGGCTCAGGAAAGACGCTGCGCGATATGCCCACCTGGGCGCCTCGTAACTGCTCGGCCTGATCGCGGGTCTGTATTGCCTCAAGGCGCAACTTCAGCCCGCGGGTCTGGACTGAGCACTCTTGGATTTTCGAATAAAGCCATCGGTCCGGCTTGGACTGCGTAATTAAGACCCAGCAGTCAGCGGACTGCATCAGCAGCGTGTCATCGATGGGTAGCCCGGTAACGGACTTCAGGGTGTGGAGCCGAACAGCGCCCGATAGACCAATGGGGGCGCCGATTTCTCCAAGCGCCACCCAGTCGGGTGGCGGTGATGCGTCAGGCTGCTTTCTGGGCAGCAAATTCTTTGATCAGGCG
>JAGWXV010000101.1 GCA_018969705.1 Betaproteobacteria bacterium | reverse complement strand
TTGCCTTTTCAATTGAGTCTCTCAGTTTGTCTACTCCAAATACCTCTTGTTTTAATTTGGTGAGCTGATCGCGAAGCTGCGCCGCTTTTTCAAACTCAAGATTGCGCGCATGCTCCAACATCTGCTTTTCAAGCCGGATGAGCTGCTTGGAGATCTCCTGTGGGGAGCGCTCCAGCGCCACCTCTTCTTGCCGGTCGGCAACATCACGATCTGAGCCACGGCCATCAATGACACCGTCGATCAGATCCCGAATTTGTTTCATCACGCCCCGGGGTGTAATGCCGCGATCCGCGTTAAAAGCCAGCTGCTTCCTTCTGCGACGCTCGGTCTCTTCAATGGCCCGACGCATGGAGTCGGTCATGCGATCGGCATACAGAATCGCCTGGCCATTTAAGTGCCGGGCGGCACGGCCAATGGTCTGAATTAGGCTGCGCTCTGAGCGTAGAAAGCCCTCTTTATCTGCATCCAAGATGGCCACGAGCGAGACCTCGGGCAGATCCAGGCCTTCGCGCAACAGATTAATACCCACCAGCACATCGAATGTACCCAGTCGCAGATCGCGCAGAATCTCGACCCGCTCAACCGTATCGATATCAGAATGCAGATACCGGACCCGCACGCCGTTATCCGATAGGTAGTCGGTCAGGTCTTCGGCCATACGCTTGGTCAGCGTTGTGACCAAGACCCGCTCCTGGCGATCTGTCCGAAGCTTGATTTCACCGAGCAAATCATCGACCTGTGTCGCCGCTGGACGGACTTCAACTGCTGGGTCCACCAGGCCTGTCGGCCTTACCACCTGCTCCACGATTGCGCCGCCGCTTTTTTCCAACTCGTAATTGGCGGGCGTGGCGGATACGAAGACTGCCTGCCGCATCTTGGGCTCAAACTCTTCGAACTTCAGAGGCCGGTTATCCAGGGCCGAGGGCAGTCGAAAGCCATAGTCCACCAGCGTCTGCTTTCGCGACCGGTCGCCGCGATACATGCCGCCTAATTGGCCGACCGTGACATGGCTCTCATCGATGAAGACCAAAGCATCACGCGGCAGATAATCGACGAGGGTCGGAGGTGGCTCACCCGGCTTTGCACCCGAGAGATGACGGGTGTAGTTCTCAATGCCTTTACAAAAGCCCAACTCGGCCAGCATTTCAATATCAAAGCGGGTGCGTTGCTCAATCCGCTGGGCCTCAACGAGTTTCTGCTGATCAACAAAAAAGCGTGAGCGCTCAATCAGTTCTTCTTTGATCGTCTCGATGGCCCGCAGCACAACCTCGCGGGGCGTGACGTAATGGGACGATGGATAGACTGCAAAACGCGGCAAGGCCTGCCGCACGCGGCCGGTCAGCGGATCAAAAAGCTGAAGCGACTCGACCTGATCATCGAAGAGTTCAATTCGTAACGCGAGCTCAGCATGCTCGGCAGGGAAAATATCGATGGTGTCGCCACGGACGCGGAACGCTCCGCGCGAGAACTCAATATCGTTACGGTCATATTGCATCCGCACTAGCTGCGCAATGAGTTCGCGCTGGGTTAGCCGATCGCCCTGCCGCACAATCAACACCATCTGGTGGTAGTCCGCAGGGTTACCGATACCGTAAATGCACGAGACCGATGCCACGATGATGGTGTCGCGGCGCTCTAGCAAAGACTTGGTGGCCGACAGCCGCATCTGCTCGATGTGCTCATTGATCGCGGAATCCTTTTCGATAAACAGATCCCGCTGGGGCACATAGGCCTCCGGCTGGTAGTAGTCGTAGTACGAAACGAAATACTCGACCGCGTTATTCGGAAAGAAGGTCCGCATCTCAGCGTAAAGCTGGGCCGCAAGGGTCTTATTGGGCGCAAGCACCAAAGCGGGGCGTCCGAGCCGGGCGATGACATTGGCCATGGTGAAAGTCTTGCCCGAGCCCGTAACCCCCAGCAGAGTCTGGAAGGCCACACCGTCCTCAATGCCCTGCACCAGACGTGCGATCGCCTCCGGCTGATCGCCGGCGGGCTCAAAGGGAAGCGCGAGCTCGAAGGGGCTTCCGGGGAAGCGAACCACCCCGGGGTTTTCACGGACACCCATGCTAGACTTTTTGGCTGATTTCTAAGGGATTAAAAAATTTGTGCAATCGCGCATTTTCCTCCGGCAGGCCCCATATTTCCACCTTTTTTTCTGCTCCCAAGCCCTTGACAAAGGGCTTTTGACTGCCCCATGACCAGCCCAGCCCCCAGCCTTTTTTCCTCTGTTGAGATGGCCCCCAAGGACCCGATCCTTGGCTTAACTGAGACCTTTCTCGCCGATCAGCGGCCCGAAAAAGTGAACCTCGGCGTAGGGGTCTACTACGATGATCAGGGCAAGCTGCCCCTGCTGCGGGCCGTAAAACGGGCTGAAGAGGCCCGGGTCGCCAAGGGCCTGCCCCGTGGCTATCAGCCCATTGATGGGCCAGCCGCCTATAACAAAGCCGTACAAGCACTGCTTTTCGACAGCGACAGTCCTGTGGTTACGAGCGGCCGGGTGGTGACCATTGATGCCCTTGGTGGGACTGGGGGCCTTCGGGTGGGGGCGGAATACCTACGCCGACTCTGCCCAGATAGCCGAGTGGCCATTAGTGATCCAACCTGGGAGAACCATCGGGGGGTCTTTGAGAGCGCTGGCTTTACTGTCCAGAGCTACACCTATTACGACCCACAGAGCCACGGCCTGGATTTCGGTGGCATGGTCCAAAGCCTAAAAGTCATGCCGCAGCGGACCATCGTGCTGCTGCATGCCTGCTGCCATAACCCGACTGGCGTGGATCTCAATCTTCAGCAGTGGGAAGAAGTGGTGGCCCTATGCAAGGCCAAGCAATTCATTCCCTTTCTCGATTTGGCCTACCAAGGCTTTGGTGATGGAATCGATCAGGACGCCGCCGCCGTGCGCCTGTTTGTTCAGTCCGACATGCCGTTTCTGGTGGCCAGCTCGTTTTCAAAGTCCTTCTCCCTTTATGGAGAGCGGGTAGGCGCGCTCTCATTGATCACAGCCGACGCAAATGAGGCGGCCCGTGTACTGAGTCAGATCAAGCGGGTGATTCGCACCAATTACTCCAATCCGCCGATACATGGGGGCGGAATCGTGAGTGATGTCCTGAACAGCCCAGAGCTGCGTGCACTCTGGGAGCAAGAGCTCGGCGAGATGCGGGATCGGATTCGGCAGATGAGGGCAGCCTTCACCGAAAAGCTCAAAGCCTTGGGCACGAAGCAGGATTTTTCCTTCGTGACAAAACAGCGCGGCATGTTCAGCTTCTCCGGCCTAAGTGCCCAGCAGGTCGACCGACTGCGCGAGGAGCACGCGATTTACGCCATCAGCACTGGCCGCATTTGTGTTGCTGCGTTGAATTCCAACAATATCGACCGGGTTGTTCGGGCCGTTGCCAGCGTGCTGTAGACCCTAGCTGACCGGGCTAGCGTAAAACCTTACGGACTTCTCCCGAGTGACCCCGGGAGGGCGCTTCTCGACAATTAAAGCTCTTCGTCGGGGAGGCCCATGCAGCGCGCACAAGAGGCCGAGGTCGGATCGGTCGCATCAGAGCTTCGCATCGCGATTTGCGATGACTGGGAGCAGTG
>JAGWXV010000100.1 GCA_018969705.1 Betaproteobacteria bacterium | reverse complement strand
GAACGACTCGGGCATGCCCGCATCGATGGTGTGCTCGCCTTTGACCAAGTTCTCGTAGACCTTGGTACGTCCGCCGACGTCATCGGATTTGACCGTAAGCATTTCCTGCAGCACATACGAAGCGCCATAAGCTTCCAAGGCCCAGACCTCCATCTCGCCGAAACGCTGGCCACCGAACTGGGCCTTACCGCCCAAGGGCTGCTGAGTCACCAGCGAGTAAGGACCGGTCGAACGCGCGTGCATCTTGTCGTCTACCAGGTGATGGAGCTTAAGCATGTGCATGTAGCCCACCGTGGTCTTGCGATCAAAGGGCTCGCCCGTGCGGCCATCCAAGAGCTGCACCTGAGTGCGGGTCTCAGTCAGGCCGATTCGCTTGGCAATGTCTGCGGGATAGGCCAGCTCGAGCATGTTGTGGATTTCCTTTTCTGCCGCACCATCGAACACTGGTGTTGCAAAAGGAACGCCGTCGGTCAGATTCGAGGCCAACTCGAGCACCTCCTTGTCTGCCAAATGCTTGAGGTCCTCGGGGTGTCCGCTGCTGTTGTAGACCTTTTCCAGATATTTACGGACCTCGTTGGCAGAGGCCTGCGCCTCGAGCATGTCGCCGATGCGCTGGCCGATGCCTTTGGCGGCCCAGCCCAAATGGGTCTCCAGAATCTGGCCCACATTCATCCGCGAAGGAACGCCCAGAGGATTTAAGACAATGTCCACCGGACGGCCATCGGCCATGTAGGGCATGTCTTCCACCGGGACAATCCGCGAGACCACGCCCTTGTTGCCATGGCGGCCTGCCATCTTGTCGCCTGGCTGCAGGCGGCGCTTCACGGCCAAGTAGACCTTCACCATTTTGAGTACGCCCGGCAGCAGCTCGTCACCCTGGGTCAGCTTTTTATGCTTTTCCTCAAAGGCTAAATCGAACTGATGGCGCTTGGACTCGATCGACTCTTTTAGGCTCTCCAGCTGCTTGGCGGCTGACTCATCCGATAAACGCAGCTCGAACCACTGATACCGATCTAGATCGGCCAGATATTCGGCCGTAATCGCTGAACCCTTAGCGATCTTTTTCGGTCCGCCATTGACGGCCTTGCCGATCAGCAATTTCTCTATCCGCTGGAAGGTGTCGGTCTCCACAATGCGCAGCTGATCGTTCAGATCGAGCCTGAAGCGGCGCAGCTCATCATCAATGATCTGCTGGGCACGCTTGTCGCGAGCAATGCCCTCACGGGTGAAGACTTGCACGTCGATCACTGTCCCGCTCATGCCCGATGGCACGCGCAGTGAGGTGTCTTTCACATCCGAGGCCTTCTCGCCAAAGATCGCGCGCAGGAGTTTTTCCTCTGGCGTGAGCTGGGTCTCGCCCTTGGGCGTGACCTTACCCACCAGCACATCGCCGGCCTGCACTTCGGCACCCACGTACACGATGCCCGACTCATCCAGACGGCCCAGCTGGCCCTCGGAGAGATTCGAGATGTCGCGGGTGATTTCCTCGGGACCGAGCTTGGTATCACGGGCAAGGATCGATAGCTCCTCGATGTGGACCGAGGTATAACGATCATCGGAAACCACACGCTCAGAGATCAGAATCGAGTCCTCAAAGTTATAACCATTCCAAGGCATGAAGGCCACCAGCATGTTCTGGCCCAGCGCCAACTCGCCGATATCGGTTGAGGCGCCATCGGCAATCACATCACCACGGGCCACGACATCACCACGCCGAACGATTGGCCGCTGGTTGATATTCGTGTTCTGGTTGGAGCGGGTGTATTTTTGAAGGTTGTAAATATCGACACCCGACTCACCTGACTTGGTTTCGTTGTCATTGACACGAATCACCACGCGCCGCGAATCAACATAGTCGACCCGGCCGCCACGGCGGGCCTGGACCACGGTGCCGGAATCCACTGCACAGGTCCGCTCGATGCCAGTGCCCACCAAGGGCTTCTGCGGGCGCAGGCAAGGCACGGCCTGACGCTGCATATTGGAGCCCATCAGCGCGCGGTTCGCATCATCATGCTCAAGGAAAGGAATTAGCGAGGCAGCCACCGACACAATCTGTGAGGGTGCAACATCCATGTACTCCACCTTCTCGACAGTCGACAACGTGGTCTCGCCATTGACGCGGACCGAGATGAGATCGCCAGTCAGCTTCCCCTTGGCATCAATCTCAGCATTGGCCTGGGCAATCACGTAGCGGCCTTCTTCAATCGCCGAAAGGTATTCAATCTTGTCGGTGACCTTGCCGTCTTCTACCTTCCGGTAAGGCGTCTCGAGAAATCCGTATTCGTTAAGCCGTGCATACAACGCAAGCGAATTGATCAGGCCAATGTTCGGGCCCTCAGGTGTCTCAATCGGGCAGACGCGGCCGTAGTGGGTCGGATGTACATCGCGGACCTCAAAGCCTGCGCGCTCACGTGTGAGCCCGCCGGGACCGAGTGCCGACACACGACGCTTATGGGTAATTTCAGACAGCGGGTTGGTCTGATCCATAAACTGCGAGAGTTGCGATGAGCCGAAAAACTCACGAATCGCGGCAGTAATCGGCTTGCTGTTGATCAGATCGTAAGGCTGAAGATTATCGGCCTCGGCCTGACCTAGACGCTCCCGCACCGCACGTTCAACCCGCACGAGGCCCGAGCGAAACTGGTTTTCAGCCAGCTCACCAACGCAGCGCACGCGACGATTGCCCAGGTGGTCGATGTCATCAATCTCACCTCGGCCATTGCGCAAGGAGACCAGCAGCTTGATGGTGTCGAGAATATCCTCGTTGGTGAGCGTCATTGGACCAATCACCTCTTCGCGGCCCAGACGACGATTAAATTTCATGCGACCGACTGCAGAAAGATCGTAGGAGTCTTCGTTAAAGAAGAGCCGATCAAAGAGCATCTGCACCGCATCTTCAGTCGGCGGCTCACCAGGGCGCATCATGCGATAGATCGCCACTCTGGCCGTGATCTGATCCGGGGTCTCATCCATGCGCAGCGTGGACGACATATAGGGGCCATGATCCAGATCATTGGTGTAAAGGGTCTTGAATTCGCGGATCTTTACGCCGCGCATCTTGGCAAGCAGCTCATCCGTGATCTCTTCGTTGGCCTTGCCGATAATTTCACCGGTCTCGGGATCGACCACGGCATGGGCAAGGACCCGGCCCAGCAGGTAATCGTCCGGAACGCTGATCCGCTTTAAGCCTGCCTTTTCGATATCACGGATGTGCTTCGCGTTAATCCGCTTATCGCGGCCGACAATGACATTGCCGTTTTTATCCGTAATATCGAATCGGGCCTGCTCGCCGCGCAGACGATCAGCGACCAGATCCATTTGGGCGCCTTCCGGATGCAGCGAGAAATGATCGAAGTCGAAAAAGTGGGCTAGGATCTGCTCGACATTTAAGCCAATCGCTTTTAGCAGAATGGTGACCGGCATCTTGCGCCGACGGTCGACACGGAAATAAAGAATATCTTTCGGATCGAATTCAAAATCGAGCCAGGAGCCACGGTAAGGAATGACCCGGGCCGAGAACAGCAGCTTGCCCGAAGAGTGGGTCTTGCCGCGATCATGTTCAAAAAACACGCCCGGTGAGCGATGCAG
>JAGWXV010000012.1 GCA_018969705.1 Betaproteobacteria bacterium | reverse complement strand
TCATCAAAAAATCCGAAGCTCGGTGTCTTGCGTTGGCGTTGGCAGATGCGCAATCAGCACAATGTCGAAGTGTTAGATCTCGAAGCGACCAGCCTTTTTGATCTAAAACCGAACGCCCAGGTGAGCTGATGCGGGCGCTGCTTTGCCATCAGTTTTCAGGAATTGATGGACTTGTGGTGGTAACTAACGCCGCAGCGCCACAGCCTGGCCCGGGAGAGATCACGGTCCGGGTGCGGGCATCAGGCATGAATTTTCTCGATACGCTGATCGTCTCGGGGAAGTATCAGGTGAAACCGTCGCTCCCATTTTCGCCAGGCGCCGAAATTGCTGGTGAAGTGCTTGCAGTGGCGCCGGACGTCAATCGTTTTAAACCCGGAGATCGTGTCTGCGCATTTACCTACTATGGCGGTTTTGCGGAGATCTGTAGCGCGAAGGCTGCATTCGCCTGGCATCTTCCTGATGCAATTGATGATGTGGTTGCCGCAGCGAGTCTCATTACCTATGGCACCGCTTGGTTTGGCCTTGCAGATCGGGCGCAGATTCGGCCGGGCGAGACCTGTCTCGTACTCGGGGCGGCTGGTGGTGTCGGCCTGGCCGCGATACAAGTCGCCAAGAAATTTGGCGCCCATGTGATCGCTGGGGTTGGCAGCACAGCCCGGATGCAAATCTGTCGCGATCATGGTGCTGATGAGTGCATTGATTACTCGGGGGATGACTTTCGAGATCGCTTAAAGGCGTTACTTGCAGGCAGACCACTGAATGTCGTGGTGGATATGGTGGGAGGTGCTGTCAGTCAGGCCGCATTGCGTCAACTCTCCTGGCGCGGCCGGCTTCTGGTGATCGGTTTTGCAGCAGGCGAGATTCCACAGTTTCCCGCGAATCAGATTCTGCTGCGTGGGGTAGATGTACTGGGTGTCGTGCTTGATGGGCTATTCAAATATGAGCCGGATCGCGCTGCTCAACTGATGACCGATCTGTTTTCTGCGATCGCATCGGGGGCTCTTAAGCCCCCGTTGACTGAGGCGGTGTGCCTCGAGGCAGCGCCCGAGGCCTTGGTCCGAATGGCTCAGCGGCAAGCCTACGGCAAGCGCGTGGTCACGCCCTAGAGCGGGCCCCGATACAGGGTGTCACGCCTCCCGTATTTTTGAGATAACAATATATTTAAAATAATTTAAATAAATTAATACTATCTAGATCGTTTGCTTAGATATTTTAAGCAGGTTCGTTAATTTTCCCCGCCTGCTATGATCGGCCCCGAGTTTCCACATCCCTCGTGGAACTTCTTCAGCTCGTTTTATCCAAAATCCATATACTTAAAAAAAATTATCCGCAGCAATGAAAACATGGATCTCTCTTCGGGCGGTTTTGGAGTCGCTTCAGTCAGAGACTGATTACGGTCAGCTCGATGCGATCAGTCAGCGTCTGCTGGAGTGGATTTCTCTACGCAACCTCAGGGCAGATCCTCTGCATGTTCAGGAAATCGTGCTGAAGTCGGAGATCGCATCCCCAGCAACAATTCACAAGTCGATTGCTTTACTCGAAGAGCGCGGGCTGATTACTGTGAACATCGATCCTCATGATTCCCGGCGCCGAATCGTACTGATTACCGCCCATGCGGAAAGGCTGCTGATCAAGCTCTCAAAAGGGGTTGAGTCTTGGGCAAAATCAGTAGCACGTCTTGAGGGCCGCAACGGTAGTTCGGGGAAATAATCCAAAGACCCCGCGGGCCCTGCATCTAGCGGGGTTTTTGCATGCGGTTGATGTATTCCAATAGCGACAAAATCCGCGCACGCACAATCGCTTCGTCGTTATAGGGGTGGTCCATGTAGTACTCCGCAGCGCTCATGCGGTAGACCTGACCCCAGACGGGCATTTCGCGGGAGCCGTGGGCAGGGGAGTCTTCACCAGAGATGCTTTTATAGACCCGGTCTGCTGGAAAAATGCCGCCGTTATTTTTCGACAGCAAGGTGAGATCCGGCGGACTCTTCTTAAGCCACGGGGTAACCACGCCCGAGCCCCGGGCATCCATGCCGTGGCAGCTGGCACAGCTTTTCTCAAATTCACGTTTTCCAAGATCTGCCATTCGGCCCTGGCCTTGGGCCTGGACCGAAGTGGCCATCAGTGTGAGTCCGGCTGAAACGGCCAGCGACAGTATGCGTAGCGACATCATGGGGGCGTACCTCGATTAGGTTTTAAGACCCCAAGAATTAGATCGCGGCGCAATTCAATGGAGTCCACCACCGGCGTGCAATCCGTTTCGGTAAGGCCGACCCCCGTAATTGCCCCACCGGACTTTGTCCACCCGCTGCAGGCAGGCCGCAGAGTTCTCGGCTCTAAGGGTTTTAGGGGTTCTCGCGATATGAAACGGATGACTTCGCCAGCGCTTTATGCCGATCGCAACGATGCCGCGAGGGCGCTACTTCGAATGCTGGAGGAATTTAGGGGTGCAGATCCGCTTGTATTGGCGATCCCGCGCGGCGGCGTTCCGATTGGAGCGATCATTGCGAACGGTCTGGGCGGGCAGCTCGATACCGTGCTAGTGCACAAGCTGCGGTCGAGCAGCGCGCCAGAGGTCGCTATTGGCGCGATTGATGAATGCGGTGACTGCACCATGGCGGCCCAGCATGCCGTGTTGGCAATCGCGTCGGCAGAGGTGGATCGGGAAAAAAATCTACAGCTTCAGCGACTGCTTGAGCAACGGCTGACCTATGCGCAGATTCGGTCTCGCATTGACCGGACGGACCGGCCGGTGATTGTTGTTGATGATGGACTGGCCACAGGATTGACCATGATTGCGGCGCTGAAAAATATCCGTCACAGCCATCCGCGCCAGTTGATTGCAGCAGTTCCGGTGGCCTCGTCAGCAGGCCGGGACGCGGTACGTCCTTATGCGGACCGTTTGATTTGTCCGTTGATTGCCAAAGACTTTTATTCGGTTGGGCAGTTTTATCGGGATTTCCTCCCTGTTTCCGATGAAGAGGCGATTGCGCTGTTAAAGACCGCTGGCGGCGGATTACATCCGATTGCTGCCTAATTTGCTGTGACTGAGCGCGAAGCGTACCCAGCCTCGGAGCGCACTGAGGCCTACTGGGCACTCGAGCGGCAGACGCTATTTGCGCAACTGCACTCAGGGCCAACGGGACTGACCGAACGCGAGGCACGACGCCGACTGGCAAGTAGCCCCTTTGCATCAGAGCTTATTTACGGGCGACATGATTGGCTTTTGCTTATTGGCCGGCAGTTTAAAAACCCGCTCGTTGTGGTGCTGCTATTTGCATCGGCTTGCTCAATGCTGCTGGCGGACTGGGTGGAGGCGCTTGTGGTCTTAGGCATTGTGCTGATGAGCACCTCGCTTGGATTTTCTCAAGAGTTCATCGCAAGCCGTGCCTTCGAGCGGCTTGCAAGGCGGGCCATGATCATGGCAGTGGTGCTGCGGGACCATCGGCTGCGTCGGATCGCAGCCCATCGGGTAGTGCCGGGCGATGTGGTGTTGCTTGAACCCGGCAGCCGTGTACCCGCAGACGGCGTGGTGCTCTCTGATCGGGAGTTCTACGTCAATCAGGCGGCGCTGACTGGCGAGGCCTTTGCAGTCGCCAAGCGTGTCGGCCCTATCCGCGCGGACGCAGCCCTTGGCCAGCGCTCTAATGTGGTGTTCATGGGGTCCAGTGTCGAAAGTGGGGCGGCTCAGGTCTTAGCGGTGCGCACCGGCCAGGAAACCGTATTTGGCCGAATTTTTGAGCAGCTCGCCCATCAGGCAGGGCCGAATGAATTTGAGCGCGGCATCGCGGGATTTGGCCGGCTACTGATGCAGACCATGCTGATCATCACGCTGGTGGTCCTGGCGGTTCATGTGATTCGTGAGCGCCCTGCAGTTGAGGGGCTGATGTTTGCGCTGGCCTTGGCGGTGGGTTTAACGCCGGAGCTTTTACCTGCGATCATCAGTGTGATGCTGGCCCGTGGTGCTCGACAGCTGGCTGAACGGGGCGTGATTGTTCGAAAGCTTAATGCGATTGAAAGTCTGGGCGCCATGACCGTGATGTGCACCGATAAGACGGGCACGCTGACCTCGGGAGAAGCCATCCTTGATTTGGCCATGGATTCGCGGGGCCAGCCTTCGGCGGCGGTGTTACGGCTGTCGGCGTTGAATGCTGCCTTGCAAGGCGGCACTAAAAATCCAATTGATGATGCGATTATGCGAAAGGCTGCCGCCCTTCATGTCTCGCTATCGTCGGATGAGTCGCACGGGAGGATTCCTTTTGATTACAGCCGCAAGTGTGTCTCGGTGAGTGTCTCCGATAAGACCTTGGGCCCCATTCTGATTACCAAGGGTGCATTTGGACAGGTGCTCGAACGTTGCATCGCTATTGATGATCCAAATCGAGCCATCACGCCAGCGGATCGCGCTGCCTTAATCAAACTACATGAGAACTGGACAGAAAAAGGGGTTCGCGTTTTAGCGGTCGCTTATCGCCCGCTGTTGGTGTCCCTGGAGCCGCTATCGACTGACGATGAGCAAGGACTCTGCTTTATCGGCCTGCTGTGCTTTATCGACCCGCCCAAGCATGACACTGCGGAGATGGTGGCCGCTTTGGCCAGGCGCGGCGTTGCACTGAAGATGATCACCGGCGATGATCGACTGGCCGCTCGGGCGACCGCCAAGGCGATTGGCTTAAACGCCGAAAGAGTCATCACCGGCAGCATGCTGATGTCGATGAGTGATCAGGCGTTGACCCATGCGGCTGCAGCCACATCAGTTTTTGCAGAGGTTGATCCCAGCCAGAAAGAGCGGATCGTTCGGGCGCTCCAACGCAGCGATGCGGTGGTTGGATTTCTGGGCGATGGTGTCAACGATGCACTGGCCCTACATACCGCCGATGTCGGAATCTCGGTACATAACGCCGTGGATGTCGCCCGAGACGCCTCGGACTTCGTCTTATTGAGAAAAGAGCTTGCGTTAATTTGCAGCGGAATTGATGAAGGCCGCAGGACCTTTGCCAACACCATGAAATATGTGTTGAGTACTACCAGTGCGAATTTTGGAAATATGGTGAGTATGGGGTTTATTTCCCTGGTGCTGCCGTTTTTGCCGTTACTACCATCACAGATCTTATTGAATAACTTTCTTTCAGATATTCCGTCGGCTGCGCTCTCCAGGGATAAAGTAGACCCGGCATGGGCCCTGGCACCGCATCGTTTTGAGCTCTCCATGATTCGTAATGCGATGGTCTTTTTTGGACTGATCAGCGTGATCTTTGACCTCGCTTTATTTGGCCTGCTGCTATGGGTCATTGACCTTGCGCCTAGTGTGTTTCGTACCGCATGGTTTATCGAGTCACTGCTGACCGAGTTGGTGGTGCTCTTTGTCATTCGATCCCGGGCGGCCATCTGGAAAAGCAGGCCGTCTGCGGGCTTGATCATCGCCTCTCTTATTGTCGCGGCGATTGCCTTGTTACTTCCGGTGAGTCCGCTGGCGCGACTTTTCGAGTTTGAGCCATTACCCGCATGGGTTACGCTGATGATTATTGGGTTAACGCTGCTTTATGCTCTTAGTGTGGAGATGGCGAAGCACTGGTTTTTCCGTAACTCCCGGCTGGCCGGGAGTTTTACGGTCTGCTAGCCCTCGATGCGTAAAAGCTGCCCCAGGGGCTGGCCGCCGGAGTTTACTCTCGCGCTGTCGGTGGGCCCTTTGCCGAAAAACCCCCTGAGTGTGGTGCTTAAGGGCATCGCGCCCGCGCCCTCCTGCAAGGCGAGCGCTGTGTCGCGCTGCCAATTTGCCATTGCCTCACGGGAGACGGAAGTGATGCGCAGCTGTGCGGCGATTGAAGACTCCAGTACCTTCTGGAATTGGTGCAGCTGCAACCGCATCACCAGAAGGGGCATGTTGCTTAACGCCGAGCAGACAGCCGTCCAATCGTTGGCCTTCAAAAGGGCCTGGCTGGTCGATTCGAACTCTTTGTAGCAGGATTCCAGCTGGGTCTCCAGCTCGTTGATCATCTGTGCTGACTGATTTCTGCCGAGTTCACAGAGTGTCAATAGCAGACTCAGATTGGATTTGGAAAGCGTAAGCGCTGCCTGCTGATTGATATTCATATCGAGGGCTTCTAGTTTTCGAATACATAGGCCCCAGGCGCGTCCGCAAGTTGCTGCGAATCTTGGCCTGGAAGTCCGAGCAGAGGCGGGGCAGTCGCTGTGCTGGAAGAGTGATTAAGCCAATTAATCCAGGCTGGCCACCACGACCCCGCATGCTGGGGCGCCTGTTGCAGCCACTGCTGATGGTCAATGTAGTGGCCGGCCGCCGGGCGGCACAGAATCTGATAGCTGCGATCGGTACGCTCCGGAGAATTCACGATGCCCGCGTTGTGGCCGCCGGTGGTCAGAACAAAGGTAATTTCAGCCGGGGTCAGATAGTGCAGCTTATAGACTGAGCGCCAAGGGGTAACGTGATCTGCAGTGGTGGCCACACAGAAGATCGGAAGCTGGATATTAAAAAGCGTGATCGGTTCGCCGTGGACTTGGTAGCGGCCCTCGCTGAGCGCGTTGTTGAGAAAGAGTTCGCGTAGATAGCGGCCATGCATCCGGGCGGGCATGCGGGTGGTGTCGGCGTTCCAGGCCATGAGATCGGATACTGGCGCCCGTTCGCCCATCAGGTATTCGTGAATCATCCGAGACCACATTAGGTCATTGGAGCGCAGCATCTGGAAGGCACCGGCCATCTGACCGGCAGAGAGATACCCGGTTTCTTCCATCTGGGCCTCCAAGAGGCTGACTTCGTTTTCGTCGATAAAGAGTGCAAGCTCACCCGATTCCCGAAAATCAGTCTGGGTGGTGAAAAGCGTGATGCTTTTTAGGCGGTCATCGTGTTCTCGCGCCATGGCGGCTGCCGCAATGGCAAGCAGCGTGCCGCCTAAGCAATATCCGGTTGCGTGTACTTTCTGGTTAGGCAGAATTTTGTTAATCGCGCTTAACGCCTGAAAGACTCCGAGTTGTAGGTAATCATCGAGCTCCAGATCACGCTCCGGCAGGCCGGGATTTTTCCAGGATAGACAGAAGACGGTGTAGCCCTGATCCACTAGGTGTTTAATTAACGAGTTATGCGGCGATAGATCCAGGATGTAGTACTTCATGATCCACGCGGGAATGATTAGCACCGGTTCAGGCTTCACCAGGGATGTTGTCGGCTGATACTGGATAAGTTCGGCAAGCCGATTGCGCAAGATGACCTTGCCGGGTGTTTTTGCCAGATTTAGGCCTACCCGATAGCGGTTGGCATGGGCGGGTGGCTTATTGGTGGTGATCCGTTCAATATCTTCGAGCAGATTAATTGCACCGAAGATCAGATTGTGCCCCCAGGTCTCCGAGGTCCGGCGTAAGACCACGGGGTTTGTCAGCGGGTAGTTTCCAGGCGAGAGCATATCCAGCCACTGTCGCGCAATAAACGACACGATATGTTCGTGATGCCTTGAGACACCCCGCACGCCGTTGGTGGCAGCGTGCCACCACTGATCGGTCAGCAGAAACGCCTGGTGAATCACATTAAATGGCCAGCGATGCCACTCATCGGCCTTGAATCGTTTATCAAAACTTGGCGGCACGATGCATTCTTGGATGCTGATCGTCGAGGGGGTGAGGGCCACCGATTGGCAGTAGCAGTTCAGTGAGAGCCAGTGATTGCAGCCCAGAATCAGCAAATCAAGCCGCTTGCCTGGACTTAGCGCGAGCTGCGTGGCCCAGTCCATCCAAGCCAGACCGATTGATGTTGGCGAGATTGATGCGGTGAGTCGGGCGATTCCGGCGTGTACTTTAGAGTCGAGCCGCGATCCAGATGATGGACCGGCAGACATCGCTAGGGCGGCTTGCATAGGAGGCAATCGTATTGAACACCGTCGAATCCTAATGCCCGCGGGGACAAGGCATACCACATGGTTTGTGTAGCCCCGATGAAGGACTTATCCCTTAAACAGTTACCGAGGCGTTCTCGAGCTCAGCCAGATCCCCAGTGCGATAAAGACAAATGAGGCAGCATGAAAAAATTTTGGATACTCACCAAGAATCAGAGACGAGAGCAGGGCGGTGATTAAGGGCGTTAGATTTGCAAAAAATCCCGCCAATGTTGGACCAACCCGTTGAACCCCCTCGCCCCAGGTCTTATATGCGAGGATCGCCGGCCCAATAGCGACAAAGACTAAAATTCCGAGAAGTGGCAGGCTCCATTGAATGCGCTGCGCAGAAAACCCTACTTCGCCGAGCGCAAATAGGCCCGAGGGGATCAGACCATAGACCACTTGCGCCATCAGCAGCGCCGCCCAGTCCTGCCGCAGCCGCTCCGGCTTAACGGTGAACTTCAGCTGCCAGCTGTAAACGGCCCATCCAATCGCCGCCAGCATAATGTAAAGATCGCCTGGCAAAAACTTTAGGCCTGCAAGTCGGCTCAGATCACCCTGGGATAGAACAATCGCGACACCAAAAAGCGAGCATGCTGCCCCCAAAAGATGTAAGCCGGTGATGCGAGTCTGATAAAAAAGCCTGCCTACCAGTAGCATCCAGATCGGCATGCTGGCCGCAATCAGCGTGACATTGATCGCAGTCGACGTATGAAGGGCCGAATACTGGAGTGCGGTAAAGCCAAAAACGGATAAAAATCCCAGCCCAGCGTAGCGGCGCCAGTGGACGAGCAGACCGCTTCCAGGCCGAAAGATCCAATAAGCCAGTGGCAGCAAAAACACCAGTACAAAAAGCCAGCGCATGAAATTAAACAGCATCGGGGGAATCATGTCGGCTGCGACTCTGCCGAGAATGGCATTACAGGCCCACATGATGGGTGGCACCAAAAGAATCAGCCAAGGATAGGCAGAGCGCTGCTTCATCTCAGTCGCCGAGGCTTATACCTTCTCGTCTTCGATCTGCGCCGCCCGTCCACTGGCCTGCGAGTCGGGCGATGGCCTGAAGGCCGCTGGTTAATTCAACAAGCTCTGCTGGCTGGCCGTAGGCCTTCAGTTCGTTGAGCAGTCGCTCAGACTGAGGATGGCCCGATTCAAGCTGCACGATTGACTGCGGCCCGGTGATTGAGAAGTTTGGCAGATCAATGGCCGACTGAAGATCAAGGCCCCATTGGGTAAAGCCTAAAATGGTTTTTGCGGTGTAATGCAGTATCGAGGCGCCGCCCGGGCTGCCAAGAGCCGCAATCAGCGGGCCCCGAGAACCATCGGCGTTTTTTTCAAAAATCATGGTCGGACTCATCGATGACCGCGGACGCTTGCCGGCCTCTACCCGGTTGGCAATCGGCAACCCCTCGGCGGATCGCGGCTGAAAACTGAAATCGGTGAGCTGGTTATTCAATAAAAATCCGCCCCCTTCTGAGCGGCCCACCATGAGCCGGGCGCCGAAAGCGCTTTCGATGGTGGTCGTCATGCTCACAACGTTCCCGAAACGGTCTGCAACCGACAGATGGCTTGTGCCCGCTTCGGGCTGATAAGGCATCAGGGCATGCGAACGTTTTACAGGCCCTGGGTTGCCGGGCACAGCGTCTTCCATGCGCCGAGGCCCAATGCGTCGGGCCCGCTCTTGAATATAAGGCTCTATAAGGAGCTGATCCCAGCTGCTCGCAGGCGCAGCAACATAGTCCGGATCCGCAATAAAGACTGCCCGATCGGCAAATGCGAGTCGAGCAGCCTCGATGTAAAGATGCATCCATTGGGCATGTGTGGAGGGAGGTCCGTGGCCGGGCGCGCTGCGGCTTTCCAGCTTGATTTCGGGCGATGTAAGCGTCTGCAGTATTTGACCAATGGTGATTGCGCCCGAGCTGGGGGGCGGAAAGCCGCAGATTTCAATGCCGTGTTTGGGTCGAAGTGTGGCCGCGAGAGAAAAACACAGAGCCTTACGTTCGACGGCCCGATAGCGGCGAAGGTCTTCCTGATCCATGATGCCCATCGCGGTTGGATGCTGCCGGACAGCAGCAACAATCTGATTTGCGATCGGACCCTGATAAAACACGCTGGCTCCGTGCAGCGCGATTTCGCGATAAATGGCCGCCAAATCCGGATTGCGCAGTAAGGTACCGACTGCGAGTGCGTTGCCATCATCGGAGTAAAAGAGCGCGCGGGCCCGCGGATCCTTGCGCAGCCCCGGGTCCCGCTGTAGCAGTTGGTGTAAGCGCGGACTGATTTGAAATCCACTTTCGGCAAGGCGAATCGCGGGGACAAAAAGATCCGCCCATGCCAGCTTGCCGTGCTGCTGATGGGCAAGTTCCAATAGACGCAAAACCCCTGGCGTGCCCACCGATCGGCCACCCATCACAGCCTCTTGAAAGCCAATGGGTTTGCCATCGCGAAGCCAGAAGTTCTGATCTGCTGCTGCCGGTGCAGTCTCCCGGCCATCATAGGCCTGCAAGCTGCGGCCATTAAAGTGCAGCATCAAGGCGCCGCCCCCGATGCCGCTGGATTGCGGTTCAACTAGGTTGAGTACCAGCTGAATCGTGATGGCTGCATCAACGGCGCTTCCACCTGCCCGCAGAATTTCTAGTCCTGCCCGACTTGCGTAAGGGTTTGCAGTAGAAACGATATGCTGCCGAAAGATCTGCGGCGAAGGGGGGCTGCCCGCAGCAGTGACGGTTTGGCCTGCTTCGGGCCGATCCTGAATCAGCCGATCGGCCTGCGCCTGGCCGATCGAAAGATGAAACAACAGCGTAAGCGCTAAGCCTACGCAAGTGGTCCGCTGCCACCAAAAATTCAGGATCACTCGGCCATCGCTTCCCGGGCGATTCTGAAGCTATCAATTGCTGCGGGTACACCACAGTAGATCGCAGTCTGAAGCAGAATTTCGCGAATCTCATCACGACTTACGCCATTTCGGACTGCACCCTTGATATGAAGCTTGAGCTCGTGGGGTCGGTTTAAGGCGGTCAGCATCGCAATATTGATCATGCTGCGGGTCTTGCGCTCAAGGCCTGGCCGATTCCAGACGCGATCCCAGCAGTATTCGGTGACCAGCTCCTGCATTGGGAGATTAAAGTCATCGGCCTTGCTAATAGAGTCATCGACGTATTGTTTGCCGAGCACTTCTCGGCGTGTGGCGAGCCCACGCTCAAACGATTCGGATTTCATGAGTGCTTCTCCCGCAGCCCGCAGGCCGTGTTTAAAGCGCGTAGTGTGGCACGCCTGGCTTGAGCACCCGCAGCACGCGGCTCAGAAGGCCGAACTGGCGGGCGATGCGATCAAAGAGCTCATCGGCAGGCCGCGTTGCGATGGCCGCCCGTGCGTAGGCGATTTGCCCCATTTTTTCATAGTAATGGCGCTCGACCAGCCGGGCGCGTTTTACATCCCACGCATCCACGAAGAGGCAGCTGTCGCCGATATCGCGATAGTCATCCTTGGTTTTGGCTCGGGAGAACTCAAGGCAAACGATATCGGGGGGAAATTGAGTCTTGCGAAAGTTTCTCGCCATCATGTGAACCAGATAGGCCTCGACTTCCTGGTCGAGAAAGACCTGACTCTTGCCCTCAGACTCCATGACAAGTTCCCAGCTCGCTTTTAGATACGGCTGCCAGTTCATTGTTCTTCCCTTTGCATCTTTTGAAAGCCCAACGCTGCTAAAAATAGTCGGAATTTCCTGATCGTGCAATAGGACAAGCTAATTTTGATCGTCAGCCGTAATCACCAAGCGGGGCTTGGACTGGTCGATGGCCGTGATGCGGATAGACTCTTGGGTTCGTTGGAACGTTTTGGATAGGGAGTTGATGTGCAGGCAAGGGCATGGGGAGTTGCCGCTGTTATTGGTTCAGCAGCGGGATTTGGTGCGATGGCGATTTTCGCCCGCCAGGCCTACGCCGATGGCGCAGATGTCACTGCAGTACTGTTTTTAAGGTTCTTAATCGCAGGCCTGCTGATGGCTCTGCTGATGGTGATCGGCCGCCGGCCCTGGCCACGGCCTTTTGCAATCGGGATCCTTGCCCTGATGGGTGGCGGTATTTATGTCCTGCAGTCATTCTCATTCTTTACAGCCTTGCAGTACGCTTCAGCAGGCTTGGTCGGGCTTTTGCTGTATCTCTATCCTTTCCTGGTCACGGTATTTGGGGCTTTACTGTTCCGAGAGCCGCTGGGCGCAAAGCGCTTTACTGCAGTCTGCTTGGCGCTTGCCGGAACGGCGTTAACGTTATGGGGCGGCATGAGCGGGTCTGCTGCGGGCGTTGCCTTTGGTGTCATCGCTGCGCTGCTGTATTCCACCTATATTTTAGTCGGCAGCCGGATCTTAAAAAATGAGGAGCCATTTGGATCCGCTGCGGTAGTGATGCTGTCTGCCGCGGCCGTATTCGGTGTGATGGTCGCAATCGGTGAACCTGCTTTTCCGAAGTCTGCAGCGGGGTGGGGTGCCATTGTGGCGATAGCGGTTTTTTCAACGGTCATTGCAATTGTGGGATTTTTTATCGGCATGCGGATTCTTGGCGCCGCAGATGCTTCGACACTATCGACGTTGGAGCCTGTGGTGACCATCGCCTTGGCTGCGATTTTTTTAGGCGAGCGACTGCAGCCCGTTCAGCTGATCGGTGCGGCTGTGGTCCTCGGGGCAGTGGTGTGGCTAACGCGAATTCGGTCTTAGCGTTTGCGGCTTAGGCGTTGAATCAGCATCAACGTCTCATGTAATGGCAGGCCCATGATGGCGGAGAAGCTTCCGGAGATTCGCGGGATGAGGCTTCCGGCGGCTCCCTGAATGCCATAGCCGCCCGCTTTATCCATTGGCTCTTTAGAGTCGACATAAGCCTGAATCCAGGCTGGCGATAATGGCGCGAAGGTGACTTCGGATTTGACAATGACATCGCCTGCGTCTTCGCCATCGAAGCGACTGATGCTGACCGCCGTAATGACCTGATGGGTTTTGCCGGACAGGCGGGCAAGCATTTTTCTTGCTGCGCCGGGGGTCGCCGGTTTGCCCAGGCTTTCATCATCGAGAGCCACCACGGTATCAGCGGCGATGATTAAATCCGCTGGCCTTGGGCGTTGGCGCGGGGCTAAGCGATGGAGTCGCAAAAGTGCCTGTTGCAGCTTTGCATGGGCGACGCGCTGCACATAGGCGAGCGGCGGCTCGCCGGGCCGGACCCGCTCCAGCTGCTCGGGGTCATCGTCGACATCTGGAGCAATTACGATTGGGCCTAAGCCTACCGAGCGCAACAGATCGCGACGGCGTGGGCTCTGTGAGGCTAGGTAGATTGCGGGCGGTTTCAAATCTTTCGATTTCAAGGCGGGCTCGACAAACCTGTGACAATAGCGACTATGACATCAAATGCTTTTCTCTCCGTGCGCGCCGAACAGACCCGGCCGTTTTATGTCATGGAGCTCTTGGCCCGGGCAGCGGCGCGGGCAGCACAGTCTGGCCCGGCGATCAGCATGGTGGTGGGTGAGCCGGATTTTCCCCCGCCCGCACCTGTGATTCGCGCAGCCCAGGCGGCATTATCAAAGGGCGATATTCATTACACCCATGCGCTTGGCATGCCCGAATTACGGCAGGCGATTGCCGAAGACTATGCGCGGCGCGATGGTCTTCTGATTGATCCTGAGCGTATTGCAGTGACTGCAGGCGCCTCGGGCGGCCTGCTTCTCACGATGGCGGCAATACTCAATCCGGGCGATGAGGTCTTAATGCCCGATCCCAGTTATCCCTGTAATCGACAGTTTGTGACGGCGATGGGCGGCGTGGTGCGCACCATAGCGGTCGATGCAACGACTGCTTTTCAGCCGACCGCAGATCAGGTCCGCCAGTTTTGGGGGCCGAAAACCAAGGCATTGTTGGTGGCAAGTCCCGCCAACCCCACCGGCACGATGTTAAGCCATGCATCGGCGGTATCACTGGCGCAGGCTGTGCGTGAGCTCGGTGGTGTCATGGTGGTTGATGAAATCTATCAACGCGTGGTGTTTGAGGGTGCCCCAAAATCATTGGTCTCATTGGGTGAGGACATCATCTCTGTGAATAGCTTCTCTAAGACCTTCTCGATGACTGGCTGGCGTCTGGGCTGGCTGGTGCTGCCTCCGCAGATGAGCGGGGCGTTAGAGCGGCTATCACAGAATCTTTACATCTCGGCCTCCTCGCTTGCGCAGCGGGCTGCATTGGCAGCATTTGAGCCGGAGTCTCTTGCGGTGGCTGAGGACTATCGGCGGCGATTTACCGAGCAGGGCCGATATTTACTCACCGCGCTGAAGCAACTGGGTTTTGCGCTGCCTTCTGCGCCGCAGGGCGCTTTTTACGGCTATTGCGATGTATCGGGCCTTACGGATGACAGCTATCAGTTCTGTCTAGATCTTTGTGATCATGCGGGCGTGCTGATGGCGCCTGGCCGAGACTTCGGGGAGCATCACGGTGATCGGTTTGTGCGGGTCTCTTATACCAAGCCGCTCGATCTTTTGCAGGAGGGTGTTGCGCGTGTGCAGCGCTTTTTAAAATCCGGACAGGCTTAATTTAAGAAAAGGACAGTTAATTGCCATCTCTTTATGAACCCTTTTCGTTGGGCGATCTCGCTTTATCGAATCGCATCGTTATGGCCCCGCTAACGCGCAGTCGGGCCAATGCGCAGCTTGAGCCAACTGATTTGGCGGTGACCTATTATCAGCAGCGGGCATCTGCCGGACTCATCATCACCGAGGCCAGCCAGGTCTGCCCTGAGGGCCAGGGCTATGTCTCAACGCCAGGAATTTACTCTGCCGGACAGATCGCCGGATGGCGTCGGGTCACAGATGCGGTGCATGCGGCAGGTGGAAAGATCTGTATTCAGCTATGGCATGTGGGGCGTATTTCGCATCGTTATTTTCAGCCCAATCATGCAGCCCCGGTGGCGCCATCTGCGATTGCGGCAAAGGCAAAGGTCTTTACGCCCGATGGCCTCGAGGACTGCTCCGAGCCACGGGCTTTAACGGCTGATGAGATCACTTGCCTAGTCTCTATCTATGCACAGGCAGCCAGAAACGCACAGCAGGCTGGCTTTGACATGATTGAACTGCACGGCGCCAATGGCTATCTCATTGATCAGTTTCTGCGGGATCAGTCCAACCGACGGACCGATGCGTTTGGCGGCAGCATCGAGAATCGAATTCGGTTTCCGCTGGCCGTCATTGATGCCTTATGTCAGGTCTATCCTCCGCACCGTGTGGGCATACGTCTATCGCCTGCTGCCACCGTCCATGATTGCGAGGACAGCGCGCCGATGGATGTTTTTTCTACGCTGGTCGGCGAACTCGGCAGCCGCCGACTGGGCTATCTGCACTTCATCGAGGGCCAGACCCGCGGCCCACGTGATTGGCGGCCCGAGGTCGATCTGCAATGGCTGAAGGGGGTATTTCGGGAGTCGGGCGGTCTGACGGTGATGGCCAATAATGGCTACGACCGGCATATGGCCGAACAGGCAGTGGCAAGCGGGGCCGCCGATCTTGTTGCTTTTGGTGTGCCGTTTATCGCCAACCCAGATCTGGTGCTGCGGCTTCAGCGCGGGGTTGCCCTCAATCAGGCGGACAGCTCCACCTTTTATAAAGGTGGCCCGAAGGGCTATATCGATTACCCGTTTTACTCGGAATAAGCGGGCCGGCAACACTGGTTAGAATCGGGGATCATGTCTCTCGCACCGCTTTTTGATCCGAGCATTCTGTTCTTCGTCGTGGGTATTGCGGCTGGACTAATGAAATCTAGCCTTGAAATTCCCGTGCCGATTGCACGATTCCTGTCGCTATATTTGCTGATGGCCCTGGGCCTGAAGGGTGGATTCGCCTTAGCCAAAAGTGGCTTCACGCTCGAGGTGCTGGCCGATCTGGGGATTGCCATCGGCCTTGCAGTAATTGTCCCGCTGCTTTGCTACGCCATCTTGCGCCGGGTTATTGGCGGATTTGATGCTGCAGCGATCTCTGCAACCTATGGCTCGGTCAGTGCGGTGACCTTCATCACGGCCACCCAGTTTTTGGAAAAGCAGGGCCTGGAGTACGGCGGCCATATGGCGGCCGCAATGGCGCTGATGGAATCACCGGCAATTATTTTTGCGGTCTTAATGGCCAGCATGTTGCGGCGCCGTTCGTTGTCAGCGACTGGCGGCGATCCTTTGTTTGGTCAGACCTATGCACTGTTGCCCGAGCAGGTCCCGAAGTCGCGACATGGTGTTGATGAAAATTCCAGCCTAGGGGCAGTGCTGAAGGAATCATTCACAGAGGGCGCACAGATTCTGCTTTTGGGCAGTATGCTGATTGGGCTGCTGACCGGGGATGCAGGCAAGCAGATCATGGAACCTTTCACCGGGCAGCTCTTCAAGGGCATGCTGGCGTTTTTTCTTTTGGATATGGGCATTGCGACCGCAAGTCGGATGGCTGATCTGGGCAATGTGCCAAAACGACTGCTGCTTTACGGCGTGCTTGCGCCGCCGTGTCACGCCTTAATCGCGATTGGCCTGTGCGCAGTCTTTAATATTCCAGCCGGCAATGCAGCGCTTTTGGCGGTGCTTGCCGCGAGCGCTTCATATATTGCGGTCCCAGCGGTGCTCAAGCACGCAATTCCCGAGGCCTCCCCGGTCCTCTACCTGGGTATGTCGCTGGGGGTGACGTTCCCGCTGAACATCATCGTGGGCATTCCGCTGTATGTTGGCATGGCCCGCTGGCTACTCGGTTAGTCGCTGGCAGAAAATAAAAGGGCTGCATCGCTGCAGCCCTTTGTCCTGTGCAAATCCGATTCGTTTTACTTCTGACCGATTTCGAAGTTCGCCATTTTCTCTAGGGCTCGGACCATCGCCGAATGATCCCAGGCCTTTCCGCCGTGGGCGGCGCAGGCATTAAAGAGTTCCTGGGCCGTCGCGGTATTGGGCAGCGATACCCCCATGGCACGCGCGCTCTGAAGTGCAAGGTTGAGATCTTTTTGGTGCAACTCAATCCGAAAGCCGGGATTAAATGTCCGGTTGATCATGCGCTCACCATGGACTTCTAAAATTCGTGAAGCCGCAAAGCCGCCCATCAGTGCCTGGCGAACCTTTGCGGGATCTGCCCCTGCCTTTGCTGCAAACAGAAGGGCTTCGGATACGGCCTCAATATTCAGCGCCACGATGATCTGGTTGGCTACTTTTGCTGTCTGACCATCGCCGTTGCCGCCTACCAGCGTGATGTTTTTGCCCATCAACTCAAATAGGGGCTTGGCGCGAGCAAACGAGGCCTCGGAGCCACCCACCATGATGGTCAGCGCTGCATTTTTTGCACCAACTTCACCGCCAGAGACTGGAGCGTCAAGGTACTCGCAGCCCAAAGCGTTAATTTTTTGGGCGAATTCCTTGGTGATGATCGGAGAAATCGAGCTCATGTCGATGACGACCTTCCCCTTTGATAGGCCGCTGGCCACACCGCGATCACCAAACAGCACCTTTTCGACATCCGGGGTGTCGGGCAGCATAGTGATAATCAGGTCGGCCTTTTGGGCAACCTCTTGGGCAGAGGCGCACTGCACCGCTTTGGATTGCGCAATCGCCTCGGGGACTTTACTGCGGGTGGTAACAAACACGTTGTGGCCCGCGTTGATCAGGTGGCCGCACATCGGCGCACCCATGATGCCTAAGCCAATAAATCCGACATTGAGTGTCGACATGAGGGAATTTCCTTTCTAGTGTGTGGCGCGCCAGCCGAGGCCCGCCTCGGTGGTGGTTGCAGGCTTATATTCGCAGCCGATCCAGCCGGAATAGCCGATCTCATCGAGCAGGCGAAACAGATACTTGTAATTGATCTCGCCTGTGCCGGGCTCGTTGCGGCCCGGGTTATCCGCAATCTGGATATGCGCAATGCGGCTGAGGTGTTTTTTAAGCGTTGCTGCCAACTCACCCTCCATGCGCTGCATGTGATAGAGATCGTGCTGAAGAAAGAGGTTGTCTGCGCCGACTTCGTCGTGCAGGCGCAGGGCTTGCTCGGTACGATTCAAATAAAAGCCCGGGATGTCAAAGGTATTGATGGGCTCAGTCAGCAGCTTTAAGCCGGCCTTCTTGAGCTCAGCTGCCGCAAATTTAAGATTTGCAAGCAGTGTGTCATGCAGCGCTTGGGGGCTGACACCAGCGGGCGCCTTGCCGGCTAAGCAATTTAACTGGGGTACACCCAGCTGGGTTGCGTACTCGATGGCCTTGGGAACACCAGCCCGAAACTCATCGACACGGGCGGGATCGCAGGCGATGCCGCGGTCGCCTGCGTCCCAATCTCCGGCGGGCAGGTTGTGCAGCACCAGCTTGAGATTGTGTGACTGCAGGCGTGTTTTCAGTTCCTGGACCGGATAAGGATACGGAAACAGAAATTCCACCGCTTCAAAGCCGCTGGCAGCGGCTTTCTCGAAGCGATCCAGAAACGGCACCTCATTAAAGAGCATGGTGAGGTTGGCAGCAAAACGCGGCATGAGGGATCCTTTGGAGTCAGTAAGCGATATCAGACTTAGTCCAGCAGTCCGGCGACCTCAAGGCCCTTGCGGCCCTCGGGGTGACGGCAGTCGATTTCTTCAAACTCCATGATGTTGTCGATCTCAGTGCCCATTGCAATGTTGGTCACCTTCTCGAGAATCACCTCCACCACAACCGGAACGCGATATTTCTGCGCAGTGGCCTGTGCTTCCTTTAAGGCATCCTGAATTTTTGAAGGATCGGTGACCCGCAGGGCTTTACAGCCAAGCCCCACGACAACGGCCTGGTGATCTACGCCATAGCCTTTGAGGGTTGGATCGTCGATATTTTGATTTTCAAAGGCCAGCTGCACGTTGAAGTCCATATCGAAATTGCGCTGGGACTGTCGGATCAAGCCGAGGTAGCTGTTATTCACCAGCACCTGAACGTAGGGCAGACGGAACTGCGCGCCCACTGCCAACTCCTCGATCAGAAATTGGAAGTCATAGTCTCCGGCAAGGCCCACCACCGTGCGGGTGGGATCTGCGGCGACAACACCCAGCGCTGCCGGAATGGTCCAGCCCAGCGGGCCGGCCTGGCCGCAATTAATCCACTGGCGCGGGCCATAGACATTCAGAAACTGCGCACCGGCAATCTGTGAAAGGCCGATGGTGGTCACATAGATGGTGTCGCGAGGAAATGCTTTGTTCATTTCTTCGTAGACGCGCATCGGCTTGATTGGGGTCTCGGTGTAATGGGTCTTGCGGTGCATTAAGCGCTTGCGCTCCTGGCAGCGGAATACCCAGTCACCGTAGTCCTTCAGGCCACCTTTAGCGCGGCGCTCACGGGCAACCTGAACAAATAATTCCAGGGCTGCCTTGGCATCGGAGACGATGCCGTAGTCCGGCATGAATACGCGGCCGATTTGTGTCGGCTCGATATCCACGTGCACAAATTTACGGCCCTTGGTGTAGACCTCAACGGAGCCTGTGTGGCGATTGGCCCAGCGGTTACCAATGCCGAGCACAAAGTCTGAAGCCAGCATCGTGGCATTACCGTAGCGGTGGCTGGTCTGAAGGCCGCACATGCCGGCCATCAGCGGATGGTCATCGGGAATTGAGCCCCAGCCCATCAGCGTTGGAATCACGGGCACATTGATGGTCTCAGCAAACTCCACTAAGAGCTTCGCTGCATCGGCATTGATAATGCCGCCGCCAGCAACGATCACGGGCTTATCGGCAGCCAGCAGCATATCGATCGCTTTTTCAACTTGTTTGCGTGAGGCTGCGGGCTTATAGACCGGAAGCGGCTCATAGGTATCAATATCGAATTCGATTTCCGTCATCTGCACATCAAACGGCAGATCGATCAGCACGGGGCCCGGACGGCCGGAGCGCATCAGATGAAAGGCCTGCTGAAACACGCGTGGCACCTGGGCGGGCTCGCGCACGGTTACTGCCATCTTGGTCACGGGCTTCGCAATGCTTTCGATGTCCACCGCCTGGAAGTCTTCCTTATATAACCGAGCGCGAGGCGCTTGGCCTGTGATGCAGAGGATAGGAATCGAGTCGGCGATCGCAGAGTAAAGGCCGGTGATCATGTCGGTGCCGGCAGGGCCCGAGGTGCCGATACAGACACCGATGTTTCCAGCCGCGGCACGGGTGTAGCCCTCGGCCATATGCGACGCGCCTTCAACGTGACGCGCCAGAATGTGGGCGATGGACTGGCGCTCCTTGAGCGCTGCATACATGGGGTTGATGGCGGCACCAGGAACACCAAAGGCCTGCGTAATGCCTTCTTTTTCCATCACCTGGACTGCTGCCATTACTGCGCGCATTTTTGCCATGACTGTCTCCTGCTTCTTGTGGGGGTGGTTAGGGGAAGTGGCTGGGATGGGGACCCAGCGTTAACTTGGCCACGATGGTCTCAGGGCTAGCGATGCCCGGGAAGGGTGCATTGGGGCATTTCAGCTATTCCAAAATGGAATACCATGGTGCCTATGGATCGAATTCAGTCCCTACGGCTTTATGTCCGGCTGGTCGACCTTGGGTCGTTTTCCAAGGCTGCTAGCGATCTTGGCATCGGCCAGCCCACGGCCACCAAGATGGTCGCCCAGCTGGAGCAGCGGCTGGGCAGCCGCTTGCTGCACCGCACGACGCGGGGTGTCAGTCCGACCGAGGTGGGCCAGATGTTTTACGAAAAGTGCCGCCTGATTCTGCATCACGTGGATGAGGCCGATACCGTTGCGGCCCTGGTGCAGTCGCAAGTTCAGGGGCTGCTGCGGATTAATACCTCGGTGGCATTTGGCCGGCGGGTCATGGCGCCGATGGTGATTAACTTCATGCGACAAAATCCCAAGCTGCAGATCGATCTCACTTTTGACGACCGCTATGTTGATCTGGTGGAGCAGGGCATCGATGTGGCGATTCGGATGGGAAGGCTGGGCGACTCGAGCCTCGGTGCCCGGTATCTTGGATTAAATCCTTGGATCGTCGTGGCCTCGCCCGAGTATCTCAAGGGCCGCGAGCTTCCCGAGCATCCGCGTGACCTTGTGAAGCACGATGCACTGATTTACAGCACCGCGCAGGGCGATGCCCGTTGGCACTTTGCTGGCGGCGACGGTGCCAACGAAGTGGTGCAGGTCTCCGGGCCGCTGCGATCAAATAATCTATCGACACTTTTAGTTGCAGCACGCAATCACATGGGTGTGGCTGCACTGCCGTGGTATGTCGCATTTCAATCGGTGAACTCGGGCGCGGTTGTGCCGCTTTTAAAAACTTACACGCTGCCCGCGCAGGAGATTCATGCGGTCTTTCCTTCGCCCCGGTTGGTGCCGGCAAAGGTAAAAGGTTTTGTTGATTGGCTTTCCGGCCAGTTCGGCGGGGCCTGGTGGGAGACGCAGGCCTGAGTCTTATCGCCGACGCGCGATCTCTCCGGATTTTTCAAAGGGGATCTGAATCAATCCGTTGGCGACTGTAGCGCTGCCTGCGATTTTATAAGGCAGGCTGCCACTGCCTGCAGCAATCAGGCTCTGGCGCAGCGTCTCCGGCAGGGCTTTGAATGCAACCGATACCCGCATCGGCACGGTGACTGCAGTCTGGGCGCTGAGCGTCGTTTTTGCCGATAAGGTCTCGGCCTTGCCAAGAAGCTGGCCGGCGATGCTTAAGTCGGCCTTCAGATCGGTCACTGTGATCTCAATCGGATTGGGGTTGGTGACCCGCAATGACACTGTAAATTGCACGCCCTCGCGATCGATGGAGGCCAGCCGGACCTCGGCAACTTCGACCTGGGGTGATTTGATGGCACTGCCGCATCCCGCCAGAGTGCAGGCCAC
>JAGWXV010000099.1 GCA_018969705.1 Betaproteobacteria bacterium | reverse complement strand
GCATTCGACCCCAGAGCCGGTCTGATCTCGCCCACCTGAACCCTCGGTTCAGGAATGCCGCCCGGGTGGCTTGCAGGCCCCACCACGAGAGGCCTAGTGGGCCTTGGCAATCCCGAGCAGGTGGGCCATGTCTTTGAAGAAAATTCGGACATGGGCAATGGGTTTTTTGCGAACCAGTTTTTTGTGCATATAAGACTCAAAAGTCAGCGTCTGCACATCTTTGTCCTCGCAGATCTTGACAAACTTCTCTCGGCGTTTATCGCTGGAATACCAGAAGTATTGAAGTATCCCGAGGACCCAGAACACTCGGCCGTGATCTTTCATGAATCGTTTGCGTGCTAATGCCAGCCGGCTGGCTTCACCGGTCTGGAGATATTCTTCAACTGCCTCGGCAGCGAAGCGGCCTCCCGCCATTGCGTAATAGATGCCCTCGCCGGAGGCGGGCGCCACCACGCCAGCAGCATCGCCGGCCAACACGACGTTCTTGCCGTTATCCCAATACTTCAGCGGCTTAAGCGGAATTGGCGCCCCCTCTCGGCGCAGTGTCTCTGCACCTTCGAGGCCTGCTGCCTGCCGTACGAGGTGGGTTGCGCTTCTTAACGAAAACCCCTTGACCGCGCTGCCCACGCCGATGCTTGCAGTCTTGCCATGCGGAAAGACCCAGCCATAAAAGTCGGGCGACATCTTGCCGTTGTAATACACATCGCAGCGGCTCGCCTCATAGTCGCCCGGCGGATGCTCGGGCGTGCGAACGATCTCGTGGTAGGCCGACACATACTTTGTTTTCTCGGCATCCTTCACGCTCTGTCGGGCGACCTCTGATTTCGCGCCGTCGGCGCCGATGACTGTCCGGGCACGTACGGAGGCTGCGAAGGACTCGGTATCGCCAGCAGCCCGGCGGCCCAGATAATGCACGCGGACTGTTCCGTCTTGAAGTTGCTCAAGATGATTGAAGCTGCCGATTCGGCGATCCGCACCATGCTCGGCAGCACGCGTGCGCAGCCATTCATCAAATTCGCAGCGATCAACCAGTCCGACATAGCCATTATCAATGGGGATATCGACCTTATGGTTCGTTGGCGAAATCATGCGCGCCTTGGTTGCCCGTGCCACCAGCATGGACTCCGGGATCTGAAAATCTTTCATGGCGCGCGGAGGAATTGCACCTCCACAAGGCTTGATACGGCCTGCGCGATCCAGCAGCAGCACGTTAAAGCCTTTCAGCGCTAAGTCATCTGCGGCGGTGGCGCCAGCCGGTCCCCCGCCAATAACGGCAACATCAAAAAGCACAGTGTCAGATGGCGGGTTCATGATGTTCCTTCCGTTTCCATTTGGCGGCGTAGGACGTGGACTCCTGGGCCGTCGGTTGCGGTTGTTGTCGTGGTTCAATTCGAAATGCGAGACGTGCCGCAATTAAGAACAGGCCCGCCTCCGCAAAAAATACGACGCCATAGGCGATGCCGGGATCGTCGATCCAATAGCGGCTGAAATCACTTGCTGCCGCACCAATCAAGCCCCCCGTGCCGAAGGCGATCGCCTGGGCTGCGCCCCAGAGGCCGACCCGAGTTCCCTCGCGATGGCCGCGGCCTGCGCTAGCCAGCCGCATCATTGAAGCGATGGCTGCAATCGAGAACGCGCCATTAAAAAGCCCGAGCAGAAAAACATTCGCACGAATTGGATAGCTGCCCCCGATGATTCCGGCAGCCACAAGTCCGATTAAGGCCAATGCCGAAGCGAGGCAGCCTCCGACCGTCCAGGCCCGCAGCGATCCGAATTGCAGTCCCATCCAGCGACTTCCAAATCGGCCGCATGCAACGGCACAAAGCACCATGCCACAGAGCACGCCCGCATGCTGTAGGCCTGAGAGTTTGGTGGTCTCACCCGGCGTGAATTGAAAAACAATCCCAGCAAAGGGCTCAAGAATCAGATCTTGCGCAGAGAATGCAAGCATTGAGACGAATACAAAAATCGTGAATTGGCGTGCGGATTGTTCCGACCAGACTTCACGTAGGGCTTCAGTAAAAGACACCCGTGCCGCGGTGTTGCCATCAGCGGCGCTATTGATGGATCCGGGGCTGCCCTCCAGGCGCACTAAAGCGATGAGGCTCACGCAGACCGCAATCAATGAGACCGTGAATGCGATCAACAAGAGACGTTCATGCGAATACGGATCTAGCAAGTGGCCTGTAATTCCAGCGGTCATGGCCAGACCCAGAATCATCATCAGCCAGACAATCGTGGCTGCAGCGGCGCGGCGATGGTCTTCGACGCGTTTTGCCAAGAGCACCAGCACCGAGGTTCCTGAGGCGCTCACACCAACACCGATCATCGCGAAGGCAAAAAACGAGAGCAGTGCGCCGAGCGGAAAATTCTCAGCCAGTGTTGCAGTGGCGGTGGCCGCCAGGACGCCGCCCGTGGCCAGCACGGCCATGCCACCGATGATCCATGGTGTGCAGCGGCCCATCATGTCGGAGCCATAGCCCATTCGCGGCCGCAGCATCTGCACAGCGTAATGCAGCGCCACCAGTAGGCCGGGCAATAAGGCCGGCAGGGCAAGCTCCACCACCATGACACGATTTAGGGTCGAGGTCGTCAGCACAACGATAGCCCCGAGACTGAATTGCACTAGCCCCAGTCGAACAATCGCAAGCCATCCAAAAGGCTGGGGTGCCTCGGCGTTGCGCGCCGATTGCTGCCGGCTGATCGTTGCGCTCACAGCGCGCTCCGAAGTGCAAAGGCACTGACCATCATGCCGCAGACATAAATCGGAACGCCGAATCCGCTATAGAACAGCGCGCGCTCGATGGGCTGCCGCACAAACCATCGCATCATTACCGCCTGTGCAAGCAGCAGTAGCAGCACCGCAATTGCATGGCCGGCTGCACCCCAAGAAAAAAGCAGACCAATCACGATGGCCTGGGGCAGGGCCATCGTCCAGCAGGCCAGTCCAGCTGCACGCGTTGCGCCCAGCTGAACGGGCAGCGAACGCACGCCCATCTGCCGGTCGCCGGCGATCGATTTGAAATCGTTCAGTGTCATGATGCCGTGGGCGCCAATGCCGTAGAGCAGGGCAAGCACCATGGATTCCGAGGCCGGCATCACGCCACCCATCATCACAGCAGAGCCTGTGATCCACGCAAGAGATTCATAACTCAGGCCGCAGGCGGCATTGCCGAGCCAGCCGTTTTCTTTCAGCCGAAGCGGCGGCATGCTGTAGGCCCAGGCCAGCATCAGGGCAAGCACGGTGGCCGCAAATCCCCACGGGCCAAGGCCCGTTGCAATAATTAGGGACAATCCAGACCAAATTACCGCGATCGCCAGCCCCCAGCGGCCTGGCAGGCGGCCACTTGGAATTGGGCGGCCAGGCTCATTGATGGCATCGACATGCCGGTCAAACCAGTCGTTGACTGCCTGGCTGCTGGCGCAGACCAGGGGTCCGGTCAGCAATAGACCGATCAAAATCAGATGCCAATTTGATCTGAGCTCAATATCTGAAGCAATTACACCGCAAGTGAATGCCCACATTGGAGGAAACCAGGTGATGGGCTTGAGCAGCTCCGCCACGGCCATCGGGTCGGGGCTGGCGCGTGTCGTAACGGATTGATTCATCGAGACATTTTCTGTCTGAC
>JAGWXV010000098.1 GCA_018969705.1 Betaproteobacteria bacterium | reverse complement strand
AGCAGAATGCTCGACACCAGCACCGTCAGCGCAAACAGCAGCATCAGATCAGCCTTGCGTCCAGTCGCCGGCCATCGGCAACAAAGCTTCGAATGCCCTCAGCGAGCTTCTCGCTGGCCATGGCATCTTCATTGAGCACGAAGCGGAATAAAGCCTCGCTGGTATTCAGCGTCGCGCCCGCCTGGGTCTGCCGGGCCTCTTCGGGATCCAGTACGCGACTCAGTGTCGCATCCTGATCCATGGCCTGCAGCTGCTGCAAAAGCTCGGGGCTTATGGTCAAGAGATCGCAGCCCGCAAGGGCCAAGACCTGATCCACCGAACGAAAACTTGCACCCATCACCTCGGTGTGAAAGCGGTGCTGCTTTAAGTAGTTGTAGATGCGCTTCACTGAGATGACCCCCGGATCCTGATCCGGGGCATCCCATTGCTGTCCATTTTTTTTATGCCAATCGCTAATCCGGCCCACAAACGGCGAGATCAGTCGGGCGCCACAGTCCGCCGCGGCCGCCGCCTGCACCAGACTAAAGATCAGCGTGACATTGCAGGCAATTGATTTTTGTTCGAGCTCACGCACTGCCCGAAGGCCCTCCCAGGTGGCGGCGATTTTGATCAGAATGCGTGAGCGATCAACGCCCCGCTCTGCATAAGCAGCAATAATTTTTTCTGCCTCAGCCACCATGGCGGCGGTATCAAAGGAGAGCCGCGCATCTACCTCGGTCGAAACACGGCCTGGCACGATCTTTAGAATTTCGCACCCGAACGCGACCAGTACCTCACGGCTGCGATCGGCAACCTTCGTGCTTTTGGTCTGTGCTTTCGCCTGCTCCACGATGCTCGCGTACTGCGGCTGCTCGAGAGCGCGCACGATCAGCGTGGGGTTGGTCGTTGCATCCTGCGGCTGATAGGCCCGCATGGACTCAAAGCTGCCGGTGTCGGCCACTACCGTGGTGAAGCGTTTTAGAGCCTCCAGGGCATTCGGAGGGGTTTCGGCTTCGGGAGGTCGCATCACAAAGGCATAAAAAAATCGGGCATGGCCCGGAGAATCCGAATCATGCCCGAATTTACAAGGCGCCGGGGCCAATCGAGGGCCCCGATGCCCACCATAGGAACCGCTACTAAGTCAGCATATCGGACCAGATGTTGCGGGCCCAGCCCATCGCATAGTTACCCTCCAGCTCGGTCGGGCCAGTGCTTAAGCCTCCTGAGCCCGGAACGGTCTTCATGGTCTTGTCTTTCTCGTCGTAGGCGTGAACGCTTGCGACATGCACGACATTCTTGGCGTCCACAAAGCTGTAGCAGGTGTTGGCCATCATGCTCGCCATGGGGGCCCGGCCATTCATCAGCTCAACAATCGCAGCCGCTGCAGTCTTGCCATGCTGATTGGCCATATGACCTGATTTCGGCATTGCCGGAGCCGAGAAGGTGGCATCCCCCAGCACATGGATGTTCTTATGCACCAGGGACTCCATGGTGATCCAGTCGACGCCACACCAGAGGTTGTTGACGTTGACCAGGCCAGACTTCATGGCGATATCACCCGCGCGGTGCGGCGGCACCACGTTGAGCACATCACCTGTCACACGATCGCCCGTTTCAGTAGTGAGGCGACGGCCCTTCACATCCACTTCGGTTACCACCATATTCGGCCGATATTCAACCATGCCGGGATAAAGATCCGCCCAGGCCTTCATAAAGAGCGCCTTCTTGGACACGATATCCGGATTGCCATCCATGATGATGACTTTGCTGCGGGTGTTGCCTTTGGACTTAAATAGATGGGCTACCTGGCAGGCACGCTCGTAGGGTCCCGGCGGGCAGCGATAAGGTGCCTTCGGAATCGACAGCACATAGACACCACCATTGGGCACCGCATCGAGTTGGGCCTTCAGTGCCACAGTCTGCGGGCCGGCACGCCACGAGTGCAGGATGGTCTTTTGGGCCTCGTCGTTGAGGCCCTGAATTGCGTTGAAGTTAAAGTCAATGCCCGGCGAAACCACAAGGCGGTCGTAGGACAGATCTGCGATCTTGCGCAGCGAGATAGTCTTCTTATCGGGATTGATCGAGAGCACCTCGTCATTGAGCACGATCACGCCGCGCTCACGCAGGCCCATGTAGCTGTGGGTGATGGTCTCCATCTTTTGGCTTCCGCCCAGGACCAGGTTGGAGATCGGGCACGAAACGAAATTGCGCTCGCGCTCGATCAAATAAACCTCGATCGCGCCACGTGACCAATGGTTGATGTATTTGGCTGCTGTGGCACCGCCGTAGCCGCCGCCGATCACAATCACGCGGCCGATTTTCTTCACGGGGGCCGGTGCTTCATCAACGGCCGCACAGCCGGCTAGACCAGTCGCGGCAAGGGCCGCACCCGCTGCACCTGCCTTGAGCAGTCCACGGCGATTTTCAAAATCCTGTGACATGGTGTTCTCCTTTTCCCTGATGCCGTTTATTTCTTTTTCTGTGCGGAAAAATAGGCTGCCAGATCAGCAATTTGTTGATCTGAGTAGCCCTTCGCGATTTGATGCATCAGCGTGGCCGGACGCTCACCGCTGCGAAACGCATTCATATTTTTAATGAAGGTCGCACGGTCATAACCCGCAAGCGACACCATGCCGCCCACACTGTTGCCATCGGTGCCGTGGCAGTTCGCGCAGTTCGCTGCGAGATAACGGATCTTGCTTAGATCCTGGGCCATGGCGGGAGCCTGGGCAGCAATCAATGCCGCCCCAATCGCAGTCGCGAGACCGAGTTTTAGGCGCATAGTTCTTCTCCTGAGTGGTTGTTCTTGAATGCCATTAAATTGTGTCAGAAAGCATGCCCTTCGCCGGGCCTGCTCAGGGAAAACCCAAGTCAAACGCTGCAACAATTCGGGGTTGTTACAAGCCTAGGCGATCAACTCGGGGTTGTCTTTACGACGATTCACTGCGGGCGGCTTGGCGTCTTCGTCTTTCGGGAACTCCAGCACCACCTGGTCTGCCTGCTCAGCATCAATCGCGACATGCACACGGCCGCCATTGACCAGCCGGCCAAAGAGCAGCTCATCGGCCAGGGCCTTGCGAATGGTGTCCTGGATCAGGCGCTGCATGGGCCGGGCGCCCATCTGGGGATCAAAGCCTTTCTTGGCGAGGTAGGCCCGTAGCGACTCGGAGTAAGAGATTTCAACTTTCTTCTCAGCCAGCTGCTGCTCCAGCGCAATTAAGAACTTATCCACCACCCGCATGATTACATCGGTATCCAACGACTTGAAGGACACGATCGCGTCCAGCCGATTGCGAAACTCGGGCGTGAACATGCGCTTGATGTCCGCCATTTCATCGCCGGCCTCACGGGCGTTGGAAAACCCGATCGCACGGCGATTCAAGGTCTCGGCGCCAGCATTGGTCGTCATGATGATGATCACATTGCGGAAGTCCGCCTTGCGGCCATTGTTGTCGGTCAGCGTGCCATGGTCCATCACCTGGAGCAACACATTGAAAATATCCGGGTGGGCTTTCTCAATTTCATCCAGCAAGAGCACGCTGTGAGGCTTTTTGGTGATCGCCTCGGTCAGCAGTCCACCCTGATCAAAGCCGACATAACCCGGGGGCGCACCAATTAAGCGCGACACGGCATGCCGCTCCATGTATTCCGACATATCGAAACGAATCAACTCAATGCCCAGCAC
>JAGWXV010000011.1 GCA_018969705.1 Betaproteobacteria bacterium | reverse complement strand
CTGGGAATGGAAGGAGCACTCGGGCTCGACCATCACTGGCCAGATGCGCAGGCTGGCTGCAAGCTGTGACTGGGATCTTGAGTACTTCACCATGAATGCCCAGTGCTCTGATGTCGTCAAAGAAGTCTTTGTCACACTTTTTGAGCAGGGCCTGATTTATCGCGGCAAGCGGCTGGTGAACTGGGATCCGAAACTACTGACCGCAGTCTCAGACCTTGAGGTTGTGAGTGAAGAGGAAGATGGATTTTTATGGTCAATCCACTATCCGCTCTCGGATGGCAGCCAAGGCCTCGTCGTTGCCACCACCCGGCCAGAGACCATGCTCGGTGATGTTGCGGTTGCAGTAAATCCCGAAGATGAACGCTATCGGCACCTGATTGGAAAAACACTGAAGCTGCCCTTGGTCGGCAGATCGCTGCCGATCATTGCCGATGACTATGTTGACCCAGCTTTTGGCACAGGCTGCGTGAAGATCACGCCCGCCCACGACTTTAACGACTACGCCATGGGTGAGCGTCATGGCCTGGAAAAAATCAGCATCATGACCCTGGATGCCCGGATCAATGAGCATGCGCCCGCCGCCTACCAGGGCCTAGACCGCTTTGAAGCCCGCAAAAAGATTCTTTCGGATCTCGAGGCCCAGGGCCTTTTGGCTGAGACTAAAAAACATAAGTTGATGGTGCCGCGTGGTGACCGTACTAACGCGATCATCGAGCCCATGCTGACCGATCAGTGGTTTGTGGCCATGAGTAAGCCTGCGCCGGAAGGCACCTTCACGCCGGGCAAGAGCATCGCCCAGCGGGCGCTTGAGGTAGTGGATTCAGGCGAAGTGAAGTTTGTCCCCGAGAACTGGACTGCGACCTATCGACATTGGCTCGATAACATTCAAGACTGGTGCATTTCGCGGCAGCTCTGGTGGGGCCATCAGATTCCCGCTTGGTATAAAGCCGATCGCCAGGGCCAGCCCATTCATGATGGCACGGTGTTTGTTGCCCGCAATGAGGATGAGGCCCTTATAAAGGCTAAGGCCGCGGGCTGGAGTGGTGGCCTGGTGCGTGATGCAGATGTCTTAGATACCTGGTTTTCGTCTGCACTCGTGCCGTTTTCAACCCTGGCCGAGCCCGATCAGGTCTGGGATCAGGCCATCAACACCCCCAAGATCCGAAAAGCGCTTGAACAGTTTTTACCTTCAAGTGTTTTAGTCACCGGCTTTGACATCATCTTTTTCTGGGTGGCGCGCATGGTGATGATGACCTGCCATTTCACAGGCAAGGTGCCCTTTCATCATGTCTACGTCCATGCACTGGTACGTGATGCCGAAGGCCAGAAGATGAGCAAATCCAAGGGCAACACCCTGGATCCGATTGATCTGATTGACGGCATTGATTTAGATGCGCTGATTGCAAAGCGCACCAGCGGGCTCATGAATCCCAAGCAGGCCGCCCAGATTGAGAAAAAAACCCGTGCCGAGTACCCAAAGGGCATTGCCGCTTTTGGCACCGATGCCCTGCGCTTTACATTTGCAAGCCTGGCAACTCCCGGACGCAACATCAACTTTGATTTGAATCGGTGCGAAGGCTATCGCAACTTCTGCAATAAGCTCTGGAATGCTACCCGCTTTGTGCTGATGAATTGCGAAGGCCAAGACAACGGCTTGGATGTCTGCGCGGGCGACTGCGGGCCGGAGGGCCTGCTGAACTTCACCTTTGTGGACCGCTGGATTGTGTCGCAGCTGCAAAGGACCGAGGCTGCCGTGGAGCAGCACTTAAATGACTACCGCTTTGATCTTGCAGCCCGTGAGCTCTATGAGTTTGTCTGGAATGAATTCTGCGACTGGTATCTGGAGTTGGCTAAGGTGCAGATAGCAGTCGGCAAGCCCAATGCCCAGAAAGCGGCCCGGCGTACGCTGCTGCGCACACTGGAGGCGACTCTGCGGCTTGCCCACCCCATCATTCCGTTTATCACCGAGGAGCTTTGGCAGACCGTTGCGAAGACCGCAAAGCGTTCAGCGAAGCTCGAGGCGGGCGAGCCCGACTCAATTGTCACAGCCGCCTACCCCAAGGCCGAGATGGGCAAGATCGATAGCCTGGCCGATGCCCGTGTAGCCCAGCTTAAAGAGATGGTGGGCGCCATCCGCGCACTGCGGGCCGAGATGGGCTTATCGCCAGCAGAAAAGGTGCCGCTGAGAATCAGTCTTGAAAATCTGAAAGCCATCAACCCACAGACCAAGCTTGACCTGCGCATTGATGGCTTAGAGCGCCAACAGATCGCGGCAAGCTTAAAAGCCTTGGCCAAGCTGAGCGAGGTCAGTTTTGAAAAATCACTCGGTGAAGAGGCCAAGCGCTCGCCGGTGCAGATTGTGGGCGACTTAAAGCTCATGCTGATCGTGCAAATCGATATTGAAGCAGAGCGTGCGCGGCTATCAAAAGAAGTTGCGCGACTAGAGGGCGAAATCACTAAGGCCCGCGGCAAGCTCTCCAACGAGAGCTTTGTCGCCCGCGCACCTGCTGCAGTGGTGGAACAAGAAAAGGCGCGGCTTGCCGAGTTTGAAACAGCGCTTAGCCGCGTTCGATCACAACTCGAGGCACTCTGAAAAAGAAAAAGGCGCCAATTTCTTGGCGCCCAAACGATCGTCACTCCCTCAAATGACGATCCCTCCTCCTCACGGGTGGAAGTCTAACCCTTTCGGCGAATTAAAAAACGAAATTCCCCTTCGACCTCAGTGCTTTCCATCAATTGATGACCCGTGTGTCGGCAAAAGTATTCGAAATCCCGCACTGCACCAGGATCCGTTGCGAGAACTTTTAATAACGACCCGCCGGTCATTTCGTTCAGAGTCTTTTTCGCTTTAAGAATCGGCATTGGGCAATTTAAGCCCCGCGTATCGAGCACGCGATCGGCATTCGATTCAATCGGAGTGCTTGCGCCACTCATCGTTTGCACCGGCCTAGAGCTTGGACTTCACAAAGGCTGGCACGCTCTCTAAGGCCTTGGGAAGGCCCGCAGGATCGGTGCCGCCGGCCTGGGCCATGTCGGGCCTGCCGCCACCCTTGCCGCCCACTTGCAATGCAACATGATTCACGAGTTCGCCCGCTTTGACCTTTGCGGTGAGGTCGGCAGTCACACCAGCAATCAGGGTGACCTTGCCAGAATCCACACTCGCCAAAACAATCGCCGCAGATTTCAGCGTGTTTTTCAGCTGATCCATCGTACCCCGCAAAGAAGCGACATCGGCCCCGTCAATTGCAACGGCCAAGACCTTGGCGCCATTGATATCTTGGGCCTGAGACGCAAGATCGCTGCCCGCTGAAGAAGCGAGCTTCGATTTAAGCTTTGCGATCTCTTTTTCCATCGCTTTTACGTTATCCATGATCTGGGCAAGACGGGCCGGCAGCTCATGGACCGAAGACTTCACCACGGCGGCAGCCTGAGTCATTTTTGATTCCAATGACTGCAGCAGTGCCAAGGCATTCTCGCCAGTTACGGCCTCAATTCTGCGAATGCCGGCTGCCACACCTGACTCCGAGACCACTTTGAATAAGCCGATATCACCGGTGCGGCTGACATGGGTTCCGCCACAGAGTTCGCACGATGAACCGATATCCAGCACCCGGACCTGATCACCATACTTTTCGCCAAATAAGGCCATCGCGCCATGGGCAATTGCATCATCAAAAGCCATCACTTGAGCTTTGGTGGCCTGATTGGCAAGGATCTCGGCATTTACGATCTCTTCAATGCGGCGAATCTCATCGTCCGTCACCGGCTGATTGTGGGAAAAATCAAAGCGTGTTTTTTCTGAGTCCACAAGCGAGCCCTTTTGCTGCACGTGGGCGCCTAAAACCTCTCGCAAGGCCTTATGCAGCAGATGGGTCGCGGAGTGGTTACGCACCGTGTGGGCCCGGCGGTCCATATCTACTTCTGCGTGGAGTTTGTCGCCCACCCGGATTTCACCGGTCAGTACCACGCCATGATGGCCAAAGACTTCGGCAGAAATCTTCTGGGTATCTTCGACAGAGAAGGCCATGTTTTCTCCGCGCAGGCCGCCCGCATCACCGACCTGGCCACCGGACTCGGCATAAAACGGTGTCGTGTCCAACACCACTACCGCCTCATCGCCAGAGGCTACCGATTTCACACTCACACCATCTTTATATAGAGCCGTGACCTTGGCCTGCTGCTCCAGTTTCTCGTAGCCCACAAATGTTGTCGCGACACCAGAGTACTCCAGCACCTCGGCGGCCTTAAATTTACCCGCCGCGCGGGCCTGCTCGCGCTGGCGGGCCATGGCGGCATCAAATCCGGGCTCGTCGACCTCAACACCACGCTCACGGCAGACATCTGCCGTGAGGTCCAAAGGAAAACCAAAGGTGTCATACAGCGTAAACGCGGTCTGGCCATCCAGCCGCCCGCCCTTGCCCAAATCTTGCAAGGCGGCATTCAGAATGCCCATGCCTTTTTCTAGGGTCTCGCCAAAGCGCTCTTCTTCTTGCTTTAAGGTCGCCGCCACGCGATCGGCTGCCTTTTTAAGCTCGGGATATGCGGCGCCCATCTCTTTGACAAGGTCATCAACCAGCTTATAGAAAAAAGGCTGTGACTGGCCCAGCTTATGGCCATGGCGCAAGGCCCGACGCACAATCCGCCGCAGCACATAGCCGCGGCCTTCGTTGCCAGGAATCACCCCATCCACTATCAAAAAGCTGCAGGCCCGAATGTGATCTGCAATCACACGTAGTGATGGGTTCTCCAACTGCTTACAGCCCGTTTCGCGCGCGGTCGCACGAATCAGATTCTGAAATAGATCGATCTCATAGTTGCTGTGGACATGCTGCAGCACTGCCGCAATCCGCTCAAGACCCATGCCGGTATCCACACAGGGCTTGGGCAGCGGTGTCATCTTGCCGGACTCATCGCGCTCAAACTGCATGAACACGAGATTCCAGATCTCGATATAGCGATCCCCATCCGCATCTGGGCTTCCCGGCGGTCCGCCCCAAACATCGGGCCCGTGGTCATAAAAGATTTCGCTACAGGGGCCGCAGGGGCCCGTATCGGCCATCTGCCAGAAGTTATCGCTGGCATAGCGGGCGCCCTTGTTGTCACCAATTCGGACAATCCGCTCTTTGGGGACTTTGATTTCATTGGCCCAGAGATCAAAGGCCTCGTCGTCTTCCTGATAGACCGTGATCCATAGCCGCTCGGCAGGAAGCTGATAGACCTGGGTCAGCAGCTCCCAGGCAAAGTGAATCGCATCACGCTTAAAGTAATCACCAAAGGAGAAGTTACCCAGCATCTCGAAAAACGTGTGGTGGCGGGCGGTGTAGCCCACGTTTTCCAGATCGTTGTGCTTTCCACCTGCCCGAACACTGCGCTGCGACGACGTCGCCCGCTTATAGGGCCGCTGCTCGCGGCCTAGAAAGACATCCTTAAATTGCACCATGCCGCTATTGGTAAAGAGCAGCGTCGGGTCGTTGGCCGGCACGAGCGGGCTTGAGGCCACAATCGTATGGCCCTTGGATTCAAAAAACCGCAGGAACTTATCTCGAATTTCTGATGCGTTCATGGCTCAGACAACACTTAAATGTTCAGGGAGGGGCCGCCGCGTTCACGGCCCATGACTTAGGCTCTGCCCAACCCCGTAGTTTAGACCGACTACCCGCCGCAGCCCGGCCCAGAGCCAGGCCGGCGGGCCCGCTGGGGCCCAAGGTTTACCCGGGCTGGGCGACTATGGAAGAATCCCATTTGGCCAGGAGGAGAAATGAAGATCTATAACCGTCGCGACTTTAATGCCGGCCTGATGTTTTTGGCCATCGGCCTGGGATTCGGCATGTACTCACTGGAATACTCCCTTGGCACCGCCACGCGAATGGGCCCGGGCTATTTCCCGCTGATGCTCTCCATCATCGTGGGCGCGCTGGGCCTCATTGTGTTGGTCATGTCCTTTATCCCCGCCGATGCCCAAGAGCCCCCGGGGGCCACTGACTGGCGCGGCATTGGGCTCATCCTTGCCAGTGTGGCCCTATTCGCATTGCTGCTGCCCTACACCGGCTTCATCATTGCGGTGCTCGCGCTTGTGTTTTTAGCGGCAACAGGTAGCGAAGAATCCAAAACAAAAGAAACAGCGCTTCTTGCAATCGGTCTTTTAGCCCTTGGGGTGGGGGTCTTTGGCTACGGCCTTGAACTCCAGTTCCCCATCCTGCCGCCGATTTTTACGCGTTAATGCGCCACCCGGCCCTAATCAGCACGCCACACTATTGAGATTGCCATGGACCTGTTAGCCAACCTTGCACTAGGCGCCGCAACCGCCTTCACCATTGAAAACCTTTTTTACTGCTTTATCGGTGTCTTACTAGGAACACTGATTGGCGTGCTGCCGGGCATCGGCCCACTAGCCACGATTGCGATGCTGCTGCCCATCACTTACAAGATGGCAGATCCTTCCACCGCACTCATCATGCTGGCAGGCATCTTCTATGGCTCTCAGTATGGCGGCTCGACCACTGCGATTCTGGTGAACCTGCCCGGGGAGTCATCTTCAGTGGTCACAACGCTGGATGGCTATCAGATGGCCCGCCGCGGCCGGGCAGGCATTGCCCTTGCGACGGCTGCCTTGGCCTCGTTTTTCGCAGGCACTGTGGCAACCTTCTTAATAGCCGCATTTGCACCCCCGCTTGCTGAGGTTGCATTCAAATTTGGGCCTGCGGAATATTTTTCACTCATGGTCTTGGGCCTGATCGCTGCAGTGGTTCTGGCCCACGGCTCGATTATCAAAGCACTTGGCATGGTGGTACTCGGCCTGCTGCTGGGCATGATTGGTACCGATGTGAATTCGGGAACCGCCCGCTTCACGCTTGGCATACCGGAGCTCACCGATGGTATCGAGTTTGCAGTGATTGCCATGGGCATGTTCGGCTTTGCCGAGATCATCTATAACCTTAAGCAGACCGAATCCCGGGAGCTTTTGCAGAAAAAAGTTACCAACTACATGCCGACCAAGGAAGACTGGCGGCGGGGTGGCAAGGCAGCGGTGCGCGGAACAGCGCTGGGCTCATTTCTGGGAATTTTGCCGGGTGGCGGATCGATTCTTGCCTCGTTTTCGGCCTACGCAATGGAGAAAAAAATCTCCAAAAAGCCCGATGAATTCGGTAAAGGTGCGATTGAGGGCGTGGCAGGGCCCGAGGCCGCCAATAATGCTGGCGCCCAGACCTCATTTATTCCAATGCTGACTCTGGGTATTCCGACCACGCCCGTGATGGCGCTGATGATCGCTGCGATGATGATTCACAACATCCAGCCAGGGCCACAGGTGATGACCAGCAATCCCACACTTTTCTGGGGCCTGATTGTGTCGATGTGGGCGGGTAACTTATTCCTGGTGATTCTGAATCTTCCGCTGATTGGTCTTTGGATCAAGCTCTTACAAGTACCTTATCGATTCCTATACCCGGCGATTTTGTTGTTCTGCTGTATCGGTGCTTACAGCTTAAATAACAACGTCTGGGATGTACTCATGACCATTCCGTTTGCGATCATGGGCTACTACTTCAAAAAGTGGCACTGCGAGCCAGCGCCATTGCTGATGGGCTTCATTCTGGGTGAACTGATGGAGGAATACCTGCGTCGCGCACTCACGATCTCGCGTGGAGACTGGGGGGTCTTTATTGATCGGCCGCTATCCGCAACGCTTTTGGGCATATCCGTGCTGCTGCTGGTCATCGTGGCCCTGCCCTTTATTCGCAAGAAACGTGATCAGGCCTTTGCTGGCGAGGAAGACTGATGCCGGAGTCATCGAGGGTTGCGTTCCTCGGTCTTGGTGTGATGGGTGGCCCCATGGCGGGCCACCTTGCCAAGGCCGGCCATCACGTCACAGTCTTTAACCGTACGCACTCAAAAGCTGAGCACTGGGCAAAAGCGCACAGCCAATCGCACGTGGCCGTTGCCGGCTCCCCAGCCCGCGCTGCCGAAAATGCAGATCTCGTATTTGCCTGTGTCGGAAATGATCAGGATCTTCGCAATGCCACGGTCGGCCCTGAGGGCGCATTCTCAACAATGAAAAAGGGGGCGGTGTTTATCGATCACACCACTGCCTCTGCCGAAATCGCCCGTGAGCTAGGCGCTGCCGCAGATAAAAAGGGCCTGGGATTTCTCGATGCACCGGTCTCGGGGGGCCAGGCGGGCGCTGTCAATGGCACGCTCACCGTCATGGTGGGCGGCCATCCCGCCCACTTTGATGCGGCTAAACCTGTCGCGATGGCGTTTTCAAAAGCCTTTACCCGCGTGGGCCCGCACGGCAGCGGCCAGCTTGCCAAGATGGTCAATCAAATCTGTGTCGCGGGCGTGGTGCAAAGCCTGGCTGAGGGCATCGCATTTGGTCAGAAGGCTGGGCTAGATATGAAACTCGTGCTGGAAATTATCAGTAAGGGCGCCGCCCAATCCTGGCAGATGGAAAACCGTGGCCAGACCATGGTGGATGATCAATTCAATTTCGGCTTTACCGTGGACTGGATGCGTAAAGATCTGGGCCTTTGCCTAGAGGAAGCAAAAAAACATGGTGCAGTCCTGCCCACCACAGCGGTGATTGATCAGTTCTATGGCGATTTGCAGCGCATGGGTGGCCAGCGATGGGATACCTCGAGCTTAATTAAACGCCTCCGATGACCGCATGGCCGTTTTTACTCCCGTCTCCGAGGCATCGCTCCGACAACTGCTTGGCCGCTTCGATCTAGGCGAGCTGCTTGCCTTTGAGGGTATCGCCTCAGGGATTGAAAACACAAATTATTTTGTTGATACGACAGCGGGCCGCTATGTACTGACGCTTTTTGAAAAGCTCACCGCCCAGCAGCTGCCGTTTTATCTTGAGCTCATGCGGCACTTGGCCGACCGCGGTATTGCCTGCCCACGGCCGATGGCCGATCGCAGCGGCGCACTGCTTCATGAATGCGAATCTAAGCCTGCCTCAATCGCCACGCGCTTAAAAGGCCAGTGGCAGCCCAGGCCCACAGCCGCCCACTGCAGGCTCTTGGGCGCTGCGCTTGCCGCTTCACATAACGCCGTTGCGGACTACCCGGGTACTCAGCCCAATCTGCGGGGCCTGACATGGTGGCAGCAGACCGTGCCTCAGATCCTGCCGTTTTTGTCGGCCGATCAAGCCGAGTTGCTGTCCGATGAACTTGCCGCCCAGACAGCATTTGCGAAGACCGCTGTTGCAAAACACCTTCCAAGCGGTGCAGTACATGCCGATGTCTTTCGGGATAACGTGCTTTTTGAAGAGACCCCTTCTGGACCTGTGCTGGGCGGCTTTATCGATTTTTATTTTGCAGGCGTCGATACCTTTATCTTTGATTTGGCGGTAGCAGCCAATGATTGGTGCGTTGATCACAACGAGGAAGACAAAGGCGATTTCCTTAGTCCCCATCTGGATGCCCTGCTTGAAGGCTATAACGTGGTGCGCAGGCTCTCAGAAGATGAGCGGGCCGCCTGGCCCATGATGCTTCGGGCAGCCGCCTATCGCTTTTGGGTCTCGCGGCTATACGATTGGCATCTACCGAGAGACGCTGCAATGCTCACACCCAAAGACCCCAGCCACTTCGAGCGGCTGCTACGCACCCGACGCGCTACTGCTCGCCACTGAAAGCCCAAATGCGACTATTGACCGAGCCACGAATTCTGGAATCAAAAGTGGGTGCAGGCTGGCTTTCCGAAGGCTTCTCGCTTTTTCACAGGCAGCCCCTGGGCTGGACCCTGATTCTCTTTATCTACTGGGCAGCCATGCTGATGGCAGCCTTCATTCCGATTTTTGGTCTGGTGTTGCCGCTACTGCTCACACCCGGGCTATCGATGGGCTTTATCGAAATCTCTCGCGCAATCGATCGGCGTGAGCCTCCGCGGCCCCCGCTTCTGATTTCCGCATTTCGTTCGGCGCAAGCCAAGGCCGTACTGATACTGGGTGCCTGGTATGTGCTGGAGATCACCGTGATCATGCTGGTGAGCTATCTCATCGATGATGGGGTACTGATCGAGTGGATCACCTTAGGCCAGATGCCCAAGCCCGAGCAGATCGCTGCAGTTCAGACTGCAGGCATCGTTTCTTTCCTGCTTTACATCCCGGTGATGATGGCGTTTTGGTTCGCGCCGCAGCTGGTGGTCTGGTCAGGATTCACGCCCGTGAAGGCCTTGTTCTACAGTTTTTTTGCAGTCTGGCGAAATAAAGGGGCATTTATCCGTTATGCCATTACCTGGATCGGGCTTACGCTTTTTGTCGGTGTCGCGATGGCCTTGGTAAACGAGATTATCGAAATGAAGCCGAGCACAGTGACTGCGTTTTTATTTCCGATTACCTTGATTTTGATGGCGGTGGCCCACGGCTCGTTTTATGCCAGCACCAAGGCCGTGTTTGGGCCTGAAGAGGAAACGCGCTAGGCGGCCTCTATTTTGGCAATTGCAAGGGCTAACCACTTCACGCCATCGCGTTTGAAATGAATCTGTGCCCGGGCGTCCTCGCCTGAGCCCTCTAGCGCAACAATCACGCCCTGACCAAACCGGGCATGCGACACATTCTGGCCAATCTTAAATCCGCTGTCATGGCCTGATAGCGAAGCGGCCCTGCCACTGCCGCCGGGGCCTTTGGCGGCTGAACCAAATCCTGATTGCTGACTAGTTCTGCCACGGCCCGCAAATCCATTGCCCGAGCGGCTGCTATAGCCATAGGAGGATCCGCCTTCGTAGTTGATAAAGCCTGCGCCCATGGCTCCTTGCGCGTTAAGCCTTGGAGTGAGCCATCGGACATCGTGTTCAGGAAGCTCATCTAAAAAACGACTGCGCATGTTGTAGCGGGTCTGGCCATGGAGCATCCGAGTCTGCGCAAGCGATAAATACAAACGCTGCCGGGCACGGGTAATGGCCACATACATCAGCCTGCGCTCTTCCTCTAAGCCATTAGGCTCCATCACCGAGTTCTCATGCGGAAAGAGCCCCTCTTCTAAGCCGGTGATGAAAACCGAATCAAACTCAAGGCCCTTGGCGGAGTGCACGGTCATGAGCTGTACGGCATCCTGGCCCTCTTCCGCCTGGTGGTCCCCCGCCTCAAGCGAAGCATGGGATAAAAATCCAACCAGAGGCGGCATCCGAATCTCGCCGTCATCCGTCACACTCTCGCCTTCTTCGCTGATAAAAACCGTAGCAGCATTCACCAGCTCGCGCAGGTTTTCAACGCGGTCTCGGCCCTCGCGCTCCGCCTGATAGTGGGCGATCAAGCCTGACTTCTCGATTACTAGATCCACTAGGTCATTGAGCTTTGCGCCCTGGCCCTCAAAACGCATCGATTCAATTAACCGGGTAAAGCCGCTCAGCGCACTGCCAGCCTTACCCTCAATATGCGGAACCGCGGCATAAAGGCTGACCTGAAGGGCGGCGGCCTGATTCTGCAATGACTCAATACTGCGAGCCCCAATGCCGCGGGCGGGGAAATTCACGACCCTTAAAAACGAGGTGTCATCGTGGGGATTTTCCATAAGCCGCAGATAGGCAAGCGCATGCTTAATCTCAGCCCGCTCAAAAAATCGTAGGCCACCAAATACCCGATAGGGAATTCCAGCGTTAAAGAGTGTGTGCTCAATGACACGGGACTGGGCATTGCTGCGATAAAGCACGGCGACTTCTCGGCGCAGAGAGCCCTCTGAGACCATGGATCGAATCTCATCAACCAGCCATTGGGCCTCAAGGCCATCACTTGCTGCTTCCATCACCCGGAGTTGTTCACCCTCGCCGGCGTCTGTCCAGAGGTTTTTTCCTAGCCGCTGGGTGTTATTGCGAATCATGGCATTGGCCGCATCCAGGATATGGCCACAGGAGCGGTAGTTCTGCTCAAGCTTAATTAAGTGCGGTACCGCGAACTCACGCTCATAGCGCTGCATATTGGCGACATCGGCGCCGCGAAAGGCATAAATCGACTGATCATCATCGCCAACCGCAAAGACCGCAGTGCTCGGGCCCGCAAGCTGTCGAATCCATTCGTACTGAAGCGGGTTGGTATCCTGAAACTCATCAATCAAGATATGGCGAAAGCGATTTCGGTAATGATCCCGCAGTGCTGTGTTGCGCTTTAAAAGCTCTACTGATCTCAGTAAGAGCTCACCGAAATCCACTACGCCTTCGCGCTGGCACTGATCATCATAGGCCTGATAAAACTCGATGAACTTACGGTTGTAGCCATCGGATTCCTCGATATCTGCCGCACGCAGGCCCTGCTCTTTTGCGCCATTGATAAAGGACTGCATCTGCCGGGGCGGGAATTTTTCATCATCCCAGTTCAGAGACTTTAAAAGTCGCTTCACTGCCGAGAGCTGGTCTTGAGAATCCAGAATCTGGAAAGTTGCCGGCAGCTGTGCATCGCGGTAATGGGCCCGCAGCAGCCGATTGCAAAGTCCATGGAAGGTGCCCACCCACATGCCCCGAACATTCACGGGCAGCATGGCGCCGATACGACCCAGCATCTCTTTGGCAGCCTTATTGGTGAAGGTGACCGCTAAAAGGCCCTGCGGGCTGACCTGGCCAGTCGAAATCAACCAGGCGATACGGGTGGTCAGCACCCGGGTCTTGCCGCTTCCGGCACCCGCCAGAATCAGGGCTGATTCCGCTGGCAGCGTGACAGCAGCACGCTGTTCGGGGTTTAAATGCACAAGAAGGTCGGGCATGCTTGGATTGTACGGTCGGTTAGAAATGGGCCGCTGCCGCGGCAAATGGCGTGCCTAGACCGCGAGCTTTGCGCTTACAAGGCGATTAAGGCTTACGCCCTGCTCGGCGGCCTCCATCACCAGCCGGCGATGCAAAAGCGGTGGAACACGGACTTTAAAAGCGCCGCTGTAAGGACGCTCTGAGATTGGCGAGGGCACCGCCTCACCACTCTTATTTAATTCCAAAATCACCGACTCAATCAGATCTCGAATGCCTTTTAGCGCTTTAACAGGCGAGGCATCAAGATGTGATAGGGAGGGAAACTCCGCGCAGGCTCCGACATACTGGCGATCTTCGGACGACCAGAAAATTCTGAATGCGTAGTGATCGACGATTAGTCGATCTTCTTGAGTTTTTAAATCGCCCGAACGACCTGCCTTACCTGATACGGCTTTGCCTTTCCCCGATCGCTCTGAATATTGATGAAGGGATCGCTGGGCCATGGCGTCCGGAATATCAAGTGGCTTGCGCTTTGCCTTGGGCTGCCGAAATGTTGCTCGCATAGTTGCCTTAATTTTTCAAAACGGATGTTGTGCGGATTGCGCTCCAGCTGGCGGAGCAGATCCTTTTCTGAAAGTGGTGTCATTATTGGGTCTATTTCTGGATGGCGCAAGGCTGAAGGGGGGATCCCCCTTGATAAAATCCGCCATCCAAACCCAGCCGAACATCGCCCTTCCCTCCTATGTCCTCTGCCGCAGTCCCGCCGTCCGAATCCAGCTATCAGCCCAAGGCCGTTGAATCGCAGGCTCAGGCCGCCTGGCAGGCCGCCAATGTCTACACGGCCAAGGAAAACGATCCTCGCTTTCCCAAAGGGAAGTACTACGCCTGCTCGATGCTGCCCTATCCCTCGGGCAAGCTGCATATGGGCCATGTCCGTAACTACACGATCAACGACGTCATGACCCGCTCCCTGCGTATGCAGGGCTATAACGTGCTGATGCCCATGGGCTGGGATGCCTTTGGCCTGCCCGCAGAAAACGCTGCAATGGCCAATAAGGTGGCGCCTGCTAAATGGACCTACGACAACATCGCTTACATGAAGCAGCAGATGCTGGCGATGGGCCTGGCGATTGACTGGAGCCGCGAGGTCGCTACCTGCGCTCCCGATTACTACAAATGGAATCAGTGGCTGTTTCTGAAAATGCGCGAGCGCGGCATCGCTTATTTAAGAACCGGAACAGTGAACTGGGATCCGGTAGATCAGACCGTGCTGGCCAACGAACAAGTGGTGGACGGGAAAGGCTGGCGCAGCGGCGCGGTGGTGGAAAAGCGCGAGATCCCGATGTACTACCTGGGGATCACCAAATACGCTGATGAATTGCTCAATGATCTCAATGGCCTGGGCTGGCCTGAGCGGGTCAAGATCATGCAGGAAAACTGGATCGGCAAATCGACCGGCGTTCGGTTTGCCTTTCCGCATCGAATTAAGGATGCAGACGGAGCCCTGATTGGTGGGGGCAAAATGTATGTCTTTACCACCCGTGCCGACACCATCATGGGTGTGACATTTGTTGCGGTTGCGCCCGAGCATCCCATTGCCACCGCTGCTGCAAAATTAAATCCGCAACTCTCTGTATTTATTGAAGAATGCAAGGCCGGTGGCGTTGCCGAGGCTGATATCGCCACCCGCGAGAAAGAAGGTATGTCGACTGGCTTAACGGTGCAGCATCCGCTGACAGGCGCTGACGTTCCGGTCTGGGTCGGCAACTATGTGCTGATGAGCTACGGTGATGGCGCAGTCATGGGCGTACCGGCCCATGATGAGCGGGACTTTGCATTCGCGAAGAAATACGGGTTAGCGATTAAGCAAGTCATCGCAAAAGCTGCGAGCGACAAGAAGCTGGGGCCGAGGGCATCGGGATTGGCGCGAAGCGACGAAGGAGCGGAAGTCGCCAACCCGGTGACAGGCGGCCCCAAATTTGCGACCGATATCTGGCAAGAGTGGTATGCAGATAAAGAAAATGTCACCTGCGTCAATTCCGGCAAGTTTGATGGCTTAAATCACGAGGCCGCAGTAAATGCAGTAGCCAGCGACCTTGAAAAGCTGAGCCTTGGCGAAAAACGCATCCAGTTTCGTCTGCGCGACTGGGGAATTTCGCGTCAGCGCTATTGGGGTACGCCAATTCCGATCATCCACTGCAAAGACTGCGGTGAAGTTCCAATTCCGGAAAAAGACCTGCCGGTAGTACTGCCTGAAGATCTGGTTCCCGATGGCAGCGGCAATCCGCTCAATAAAGACGAGCGATTTTTAAAGGTCAACTGCCCCAAATGCGGCAAACCCGCGCGGCGCGAGACCGACACCATGGACACCTTCATCGATTCCAGCTGGTATTACATGCGCTACTGCAGCCCTGATCAGCAGGCTGCGATGGTCGATCAGCGCAACGACTACTGGATGCCGATGGATCAATACATCGGCGGCATTGAGCATGCGGTACTGCATCTGCTTTATGCACGGTTTTGGACTAAGGTCATGCGGGATATCGGCCTTGTGAAATTCAATGAGCCCTTCACTAATCTGCTCACACAGGGCATGGTGCTTAACGAAACCTATTACCGCGAGGATGCCGCCGGCAGAAAAACATGGTTTAACCCATCTGAGGTCGATGTTGAGTTTGATGACAAAGGCCGGCCGATCCAGGCCAAGCTTGTAAGCGACGGCAAACCCGTGCTCATGGGTGGTACCGAGAAAATGGCCAAATCGAAAAACAACGGCATCGATCCCCAGGCGCTCATTGACCGCTATGGCGCAGACACCGCACGATTATTTACGATGTTTGCCTCACCGCCTGAGCAGACACTCGAGTGGTCCGACTCTGGGGTGGAGGGCGCGTTTCGGTTTTTAAAGCGACTTTGGACATTTGCCACAGGTCTTCAAGGCCGTATCACTCCAAGCACTAAGACATTTGCATCAGTCACAGATGATTCCGCAAAAGCACTGCGCCGCGAGATGCACACGCTTTTAAAACAGGCGGATTTTGACATGCAGCGTAAGCAGTACAACACGGTGGTCTCGGCCGCCATGAAAATGCTGAACACCTTAGAAGATGCTGCAAAAGCGAGTTCGGCGAATAACAAAGACTTAAACCTCGCTTTGACCGAGGGCCTCTCGATTCTGCTGCGCACGCTTTATCCTGTGGTGCCCCACATCGGCTGGGTTCTCTGGCGCGAGCTGGGTTTTGCTGCGATCCACGGCGATATGCTCGATACCGCCTGGCCCACGGTAGATGAATCCGCTTTGGTCCGCGAATCCATTGAGCTCGTGCTGCAAATAAACGGCAAGGTCCGCGGCAGCGTTACCGTTGCCGCATCGGCAAATCAAGAGCAGATTCAGGCCGCGGCTCTTGCGACAGAGGCCTACACCAAGTTCTCAGAAGGCAGGCCCGCAAAGAAAGTTATCGTTGTGGCGGGTCGGCTTGTCAATATCGTGGTGTAAATCGGCCATGGCGAACACCTCCCGACTTCGTTGCCTCGCAATTTCTGCGATTGCTAGTTTCGCGCTGCTGATCTCAGGCTGTGGATTTACGCTGCGCGGCCAGGACCTGGGCCTGCCCTTTAAAAGCATTGTGGTCGAAGGCAGTCAAGGCACCGCCTCTGAGGTGCTACAAATTCTTCGTAACAAACCAGGGCTCACAATCTCGAGCAAACGGCTAGATGCCCAAGTGGTGCTCACCGTAATTTCGCAGCAGGTGGATCGGACCGTCGTTGCCTTTAGCGCCGCAGGCAGGCCGCGAGAGATTCAGCTGCGTATGCGGGTGGCATATCGGGTCAACGACGGATTCGGATCCGAGATCTCGGGCCCGCTGGAGATCACCCAGACACGTGACCTAAGTATCAACGAGGCAGAGTTTTTGGCAATCGGAAGTGCCGAGGCCTTCATGATCGAGGATATGCAGCGCGATATTGCCCAGCAGCTCGTCCGCCGGCTGCGTGCGGTGCGCCTGCCCAGCTGAGCGATGCAGATCCGGCTTGAGCTTCGTGCAGGCGATGCGCTCCAAAAGCTGATTCAATCGGCAGGCAAGTCCAAACGCATCTGGGCCATTAGCGGCAGCGACCCACTTCTTACTGGCGAAGCAGCCGACAGCCTGAGAACTCACTTTCGCGCTCAAGGCATCGCCGAGCGGCAGGTTGAAGTGCCAGATCGCAGCTTTGACTGGAAGGGCTGGCTTGCTGGCGCGGCAACAGCATCGCTATTTTCTGATCAGCGGCTGATGGATTTAAGGCTTCCCACGGGTAAGCCCGGAATCGAGGGCAGTAAGGCCATTCAAGCCTGGTGTGCAGACCCTCCTGCGGATGTGGTGCTGCTTGTCTCCCTGCCCCGCGCAGATAAGGCCATGCTGTCGAGCTCCTGGTTTACTGCCTTAGATCAGGCGGGTGTGGTGGTGCTGGTGCCCGAGCTTTATCGCTCAGATCTTCCCAACTGGATGAGCCAGCGGCTTCGTGCTGCGGGTTTAACCGCCACACCCGATGCCATCGCCTGGCTTTGCGATCAATGCGAGGGCAACCTGATGGCTGCCCATCAAGAGATCCTTAAGCTTGCGCTTCATCAAGAGCAAAAAGACAGGCCGCTTGATCTCGATGACCTGCGGGCCTTAATCACCGATGTTGCGCGCTTTAGCCCGTTTCTTTTTAGTGAGGCCGTCCTCGCGGGGGATGCCGGCCGAGCAGTACGGATCTTGCGGGGCCTAAAGTCCGAGGCTGCGCCATTGCCACTTATTCTTTGGTCATTGGCAGAAGATCTGCGCATGCTGGCTAAGACCCAAAACCTGCTTGCCCAGGGCCGAAGCTCTGATGTGGCGCTTCGTGAGGCCCGTATTCCCCGTGCCAAAGAACGCCTGGTCGCCGCACGATTGCGGCAAGCTGCCCCACAAAAGACCTGGAAAGCCCTGCGGCAGACTGCCGAGGTCGATACAATCACCAAGGGCCTTCGAAATGATGACCCATGGGTTGCCCTAGAACGCTTGGCTATCGAATTTGCTTAAACCGTGTCCACACCGCATCAAAGTATTGATCAGCAAATCGCTGAGATTGGCAAGAAGGCCAGGGTGGCCAGCCGCGAGATGGCTAAGGCCGGCACGCGCCAAAAAAATGGGGCCTTAACCCGCTTAGCAGAGTTAATTCAGGCACACCGGGCACAACTCAAATCCGCTAACCAAACAGATCTTGATCGCGCAAGGGCAGCAGGTAACGATGCCGCATTTATCGATCGGCTTACACTTTCGGATAAAGCGATTGATGCAATGGTGGAAGGTGTCGCGCAGGTCGCAAAACTTTCTGATCCGATCGGTGAAATCGATGGCATGCGCACCCAGCCCTCAGGCATCTCGGTGGGGAAGATGCGGGTACCCCTGGGAGTCATTGGCATCATTTATGAATCCCGGCCGAATGTAACGGTGGACGCTGCAGCCCTGTGCATCAAAGCTGGCAACGCTACGGTCTTGCGCGGCGGATCAGAGGCAATTGAAAGCAATCGGGTTTTAGCTCACCTCATTCAAGAGGCGCTTAAAGCAGCAAATCTTCCAGCTGAATCCGTACAACTCATTCCCACTACTGATCGGCAGGCGGTCTCGGCCATGATCACCATGCCGCAATACATTGATGTGATCGTGCCACGTGGCGGCAAATCTTTAATTGAGCGGATCGCAAAAGAGTCCCGCGTGCCAGTGATTAAGCATCTGGATGGCATCTGCCATGTTTATATCGATGATGATGCAGACATCGAAAAAGCAGTACGGATTGCAGATAACGCCAAGACCCAGCGCTATGGCACCTGTAACACCATGGAGACCCTGTTGATTGCGCGGGCCGTTGCCAATCAGGTGTTGGCACCGCTTGTAAGAATATATCTGGATAAAGGTGTTGAGCTGCGTGTTTGCGATAAAACGCGGAAGGCACTTTCTGCGTTGGGCCTTACCAGCAATCTAATCAAAGACGCGACAGCTGCGGACTGGGATACCGAGTACTTGGCTCCCATCTTGGCAGTAAAGCTGGTGGCTGGGATCGAAGAGGCAATGGCGCATATCGATCAGCATGGCTCGCGGCATACGGATGCCATCGTTACAGAAAACCACTCCAAGGCCATGCGATTTCTGCGTGAGGTGGATTCGGCCTCGGTCATAGTCAATGCATCCACGCGCTTTGCCGATGGCTTTGAGTTTGGGCTAGGCGCAGAGATTGGAATTAGTAACGACAAGATCCACGCCCGTGGCCCCGTGGGGCTGGAGGGCCTGACCACCTATAAATGGGTGGTGCTGGGCTCAGGCCAGATCCGCAACTAAAACGCACAACCGCAAGGAGCGCGCTCGCTATGGCATACCTGGTGCTAAAGGCTTTACATGTTGTATTTGTGATTAGCTGGTTTGCAGGGCTTTTCTATCTGCCGCGCATTTTCGTGAATCTGGCGATGGTGCCCAATGAGCCTGCACACAAGCTTGAAAATGATCGTCTGCTGCTGATGGCCAATAAGTTATTCCGATTCATGACCCCGCTGGGGGTTTTGGCAGTAGTCTTGGGCGTCTGGCTCTGGGTTGGATACGAGGTTGGCGTAGGCAAGGGCTGGATGCATGCCAAGGCGGTACTGGTGCTGGCACTCATTGGTTATCACATATCGTGTCGCAATCGGCTTGAGGAATTTAATCGCGGCGAGCGACGCCACAGTCACGTCTGGTATCGCTGGTATAACGAAGTCCCTGTGCTGCTGCTGGTTGCGATCATTGCGCTCGTGATCATCAAGCCCTTCTAAGTGCCGCAGGATGCCCTAGCCGGCTTTGCCGTCTGCCCCAGTGGATTGGAAGATGCCCTGGTGCAGGAACTCACGGCCATGCCGGGCTTTATCTCGGTCACCAAGGGCCGTGGAGGTGCGGCCTTTACCGCGCCTGCCCAGGCGATTGCCCGGGCCAACCTCTGGGCGCGAATCCCCACGCGGATTCTGGTCACAGCAGGCCAGGGCCGATTTCGAAATCCAGAAGACATTCGGCAGATCGCTACAAAGATTCTCTGGGAACAATGGTTCACCTTTCGGCAGACACTGCGCATTGATCTTGCCGTGGGCAGGGAGCCCAAGCTTGAAAAGCCTCTGGCGCGCAACTTTGCAACGCTGCTTATCAAAGACGGCATCTGCGATCGGTTTCGCACTGCACGTGGTGAACGGCCATCAATTGACACCACACACCCCGATATTCGGGTCTGGGCCTTTATCGATCAGAATGAGCTCACACTCTATTTAGATACATCGGGCGAGCCACTCTTTAAGCGCGGCTGGCGGCAGGCCAAAGGTGAGGCGCCCTTAAGAGAAAACTTGGCGGCCGCACTCATTGCACTTACTGAATGGGATGGAAAATCGGCGCTTATGGATCCCTTCTGTGGCAGCGGCACCTTATTGATTGAGGCCATGCAGCAGGCACTCCGGCTGCCCCCAGGCTATTTGCCCCAGAGCCCCCGGGAATTCGCAGCAGAGCACTTTCATGCCCAATCACCCATGGGCCAAGTGAATTGGCGGGCCCTGCGGGCCGAGGCGAAAGAAGCCATTGATCGCATCACCAAGGGGCTCGCCCAACATGCAGCCTCAGCAGGCAGCGGCATCGTACCCCCCGCCATGCAGGGCAGCGATATCGATCCGCGCATGCTGCAGGTCGCCCAAGGCAATGCCCAGCGTGCCCTGCCCCCACTGGCAGCCGCTGCAATCCAATGGGTTACGAGCACAGTGGATCAGACCAAGCCGATCGCGGCATCTGGCCTTCTGGTTGCCAACCCACCCTATGGCAAACGGCTTGAGCAGCCTGGCGAGGCTGCAGACTTTGAGCGCAGCTTAGGCGAAACGCTCAAGAAGAATTTCGCCGGCTGGCAGGCCTGGATACTTTCCGACAATCTGAAGTTAGATTCCGGCATGCGGCTCAAGGCCGGCCGCCGCGTTCCGGTATTTAATGGCGATATTGAATGTCGCTGGATGCGTTTTGATATGGTGGCGGGATCCAATCGTGAGCGTGATAAAGAGCTTTCTTGATGTCTCAGACCCAGGAACCAGATTCTTTTGAAATAAGGCTAAATGCGCTGAAAGCGCGCATCGATGCTGCCTGTAAACAGCACGGAAAGAATCCAGAGCAAATCAAGATTCTTGCGGTAAGCAAGACATTCCCAGCCTCCGCCGTGAAAGAGGCACTTGCCGCTGGCCTACATGCCTTTGGTGAGAACTATGTCCAGGAGGGCGTGGAAAAGATCGCGCAATTGATTGCCCATCGCCAAGCATTAGAGTGGCATTTCATTGGTCCGCTTCAAAGCAATAAGACCAAAGAGGTTGCCGAACACTTCGACTGGATGCACTCGATAGATCGAGAGAAGATCGCAAGGCGGCTATCCGAGCAGCGGCCACCGGGCGTCAAGCCCCTTCAGGTGTGTGTACAGGCCAATGTCAGCGGCGAGGCCTCAAAAAGCGGTGTATTACCCAGCGAAGCAGTGTCGCTGGCGCTATCGATTGCGGCCCTACCCAATCTCACGCTTCGGGGAGTCATGGCGATCCCCGAGCCAAGCGAAGATGAAGGGCTGCAGCGTAGCCGTTTTGCGGAACTCACCCGAATCTTCGAAGGAATTCGCGCAAAACTGCTCGCGCCCCAGCAGATCCTGTTTGACACGCTCTCCATGGGAATGTCGGCCGACTTAGAAGCAGCGGTTGCCGAATCCCTGCCGCAGACCACCACGATGGTGCGGATTGGCACCGCACTTTTTGGTTCCCGAGCGGCAAAGTAAAAAGCCCGCGGGCTGCGGGCTCATGTCGGCGGGCCATCCAGACTGGCCCTTCGCTCGGCTGTGCTTGCTTTAGCGCACCGCGATCGATTTCACGGCTGCCGCCAGGCGACTTTTATGGCGTGATGCTTTATTTTTGTGAACGATTTTTTTATCCGCAATCCGGTCAATCGTGCTGGTGGCAGATCGAAGTGCTTCCGAGGCAGCTTTGGCATCGCCCGTGGCCACTGCCTTGCGGACCGACTTCACAGCGGTGCGATATTCCGAGCGAAGCCCGGCATTTAAAAGGCGCCGAGCGGCCGCTTGACGGGCGCTTTTGCGGGCGGAGGCAGAATTGGCCATGTCGTTGAAAATCCTTATGTTTTTCGGGAAAAGCCCTAAACTATAGCGCCGAACATGAATCTGCTCAAGACCGCCGCCACCATCAGCGGCCTG
>JAGWXV010000097.1 GCA_018969705.1 Betaproteobacteria bacterium | reverse complement strand
GGCGAAATGGAGCGGCGCTACCGCATCATGAGTAAGCTCAACACCCGTAACCTCGCGGGCTTTAATCAGAAGGTGGAAGAGGCCATCAAAAAAGGCCAGCCCATCACCGATCCTTTGGCCAACCCTGAAGATCCCGATGCGCCCACGCTCATGCCCCTGCCGCAGATTGTGGTGGTCATTGATGAGCTTGCCGATTTGATGATGGTGGCAGGTAAAAAGATTGAAGAACTGATTGCCCGGCTTGCCCAGAAAGCAAGGGCGGCAGGCATTCATTTAATTCTTGCAACCCAGCGACCATCGGTGGATGTGATTACCGGACTGATTAAGGCCAATATTCCGGCCCGCATCTCGTTTCAGGTCTCCAGCAAAGTGGATTCACGCACGGTGCTGGATCAGATGGGCGCCGAGGCACTGCTTGGCCAGGGAGACATGCTTTATCTTGCCGCTGGCACCGGCCTTCCGATTCGGGTTCATGGGGCCTTTGTCGCCGATGATGAAGTAATCCGGGTGGTGAACTCAGTAAAGCAGTCGGGCGAGGCCCAGTACGATGAGCGCATCTTAGAAGGCGCAGACGCTACCGCAGGCGGCGGCATGTTTACTGCTGGTCTTTCTGCCGAGGGCGGCGATGGCGAATCGGATCCGCTTTACGATGAGGCGGTCTCAGTTGTGCTCAAACACCGCCGTGCCTCGATCTCCCTGGTGCAGCGGCACCTGCGCATTGGCTATAACCGGGCGGCGCGTTTGCTGGAATCCATGGAGCGGGCGGGCGTGGTCTCGCCGATGCAAAGTAACGGCAATCGCGATATTTTGGTGCCTCAGTCGCAATGAGAAAGGTATGGGCCATCCTGGCGATGGCATCTGCGCTGTGGGTTTCTACTTCAGTTCGGGCAGATCCCATTGAGCGCATGATTGAAAGCTTAGCGACCACGCAGAGTCTTTCAGCAGAATTTCGCCAGGTCACATCATCAAAAAGTGCCCGGGTGCGCACCGCCTCGGGGGTTTTCTATGTCTCTAAGCCTGGGCTGCTGCGATGGGAGATCCGGCAGCCCTATCCGCAGCTGCAGATTCTTAATGCTCGCGAGTTTTGGCTGGTCGATGCAGACCTCGCGCAGGCATCGGTGCGATCGGTCGAGGCCGCCAACCTATCGGGCATCGCCGCGCTACTACTGAATACCAATGTGCTCACGCGCGAGCAGCTGCTTTCGCGCTACCAGTTCTCTTTGGCGGGCGAGCGTGATGGTGTGACGTGGATTGGCGTGGTGCCACGGCAGGCTGAGCCCGGCATTACTCGACTCATGATTGGACTGGATAGCGATTCGATGATTAGCCGCTTTGAGATCCACGACAGTCTGGGCCAGGTGACGCGCATTGAGCTGACAAAAATTTTTAAAAATATTGCAATCGATGCCGCGCTTTTTCAGTACATACCGCCGCGCGGCATGAGTGTGCTGAGACAGTGAACATGCAGCCGCTGGCCGAGCGCATGCGCCCGCAGGATCTTGATGGCCTAGTGGGCCAGCCGCATTTGCTGGGCCCTGGCGCGCCGCTGCGTGTAGCAATTGAATCGGGCCAGCTGCACTCGATGATTCTCTGGGGCCCGCCCGGTGTTGGTAAGACCACCATTGCACGGCTTTTGGCCGCCGCCTGCGATGCCGAGTGCTTGTCAATTTCTGCCGTGTTAGGTGGGGTAAAAGAAATTCGTGATGCGGTGGCTGCGGCTGAAGTGCTGCGCAGCCAGGGCCGGGCCTGTGTGGTGTTTGTCGATGAGGTCCACCGTTTTAATAAGGCCCAGCAAGATGCATTTTTGCCACATGTTGAGAGTGGACTCTTCGTGTTTATTGGCGCCACAACCGAAAACCCGGGCTTTGAGATCAACAGCGCGCTGCTCTCGCGTGCGGCGGTGTATGTGTTAAAGCCACTCACTGGGCCTGCCCTACGTGAAATCGCGGCCCGGGCCCTCACACTTTATGGTCTTGGCCCCGACAACATCACGGAGCCGGCCTTAGAGCGGCTTATCGCCAGCGCCGATGGCGATGCCCGAAGGCTTTTGGGCGGCCTTGATTTACTGATTGCCCAGGCCCAGAAAAATTCATCAGCAATTGATGAGCCAATGGTTGATCGCCTTTTGCCGCAGATCATGCGTCAGTTTGATAAAGGCGGAGATGCTTTTTATGACCAGATTTCGGCGCTACATAAGTCGGTGCGGGGCAGCGATCCGGATGCCGCGCTGTATTGGTTTTGTCGAATGCTGGATGGCGGGTGCGATCCGCGTTACATCGGCAGACGCATGATTCGCATGGCTGTCGAAGATATCGGCCTTGCCGATCCCCGGGCGCTGACCATGACACTGGAGTCGGTCCAGGCCTACGAGCGGCTGGGATCGCCCGAGGGCGAATTGGCCCTTGCCCAGGCCTTGGTGTTTCTGGCCTGCGCTGCAAAGTCCAATGCGGTCTATCGTGCCTATCAGGCCGCTAACGCCTTTGTAAAACAGCAGGGTTCGCATCCGGTGCCCGATCATCTACGCAATGCGCCCACACGGCTTGCGAAATCACTCGGCCACGGCGAGGGCTATCGCTACAGTCACGATGAGCCGCAGGCCTACTCGGCTGGCCAGCGCTACTTTCCGGATGCGATTGGCACGCCGCCGGAGTTTTACACGCCGGTGGATCGGGGCTTAGAAAGTAAAATCGCTGAAAAGCTCGCTCACCTGAGAAAGCGGTCTACCCACTAAGAGGGCGTTTTTATGATTGATCCCCAACTCCTGCGCAAAGATCTCTCAGCCGCTGCAGCAACGCTCGCCCGTCGTGGTTATGTGTTGGATACGGCAACCTTTTCCGCGCTGGAGGCCGAACGCAAAAGTGTTCAGGTCCAGACCGAGACCCTGCAGTCGCAGCGCAATCAACTCTCTAAACAGATTGGTGTCGCCAAAGGTAAGGGCGAAAATGCGCAAGACCTGATGGCCCAGGTCAATGAAATCGCCCAGCAGCTTGATGCCGGCGCGAAGCGGCTTGAATCCCTGCAGTCCCAGCTCGACGATTGGTTATTGACCATTCCCAATATGCCGCACGGCTCGGTGCCAGACGGCCGGGATGCAGAAGCGAATCAAGAAGTCCGCCGCTGGGGCGCGCCCGGTGCCTATGGCTTTGAAGTCAAAGACCATGTCGATGTGGGTGGCCCACTTGGCCTGGACTTTGAAACCGCCACGAAAATTACCGGCAGTCGGTTTGCGTTAATGCGCGGCGATATCGCACGCCTGCATCGGGCTTTAGCCCAGCTCATGCTAGACACCCATACCCGCCAGCACGGCTATCAGGAGTGCTACACCCCCTATATCGTTAACGCCGAGAGCATGCGTGGCACCGGCCAGCTGCCCAAATTTGCCGATGATTTATTTGCCGCTAAAAAAGGCGGCGCCGAGGGCGAAGGCGAGACGCTATATTTGATTCCCACCTCGGAGGTCTCGCTGACCAATATCGTGCGGGATGTGATTCTTGATCCCGAGCAGTTGCCGATTCGGCTGACGGCCCACACACCTTGCTTTCGATCGGAGGCGGGCAGTTATGGCCGGGATACACGCGGCATGATTCGTCAGCATCAGTTCGACAAAGTCGAGATGGTGCAGATTACCGATCCTGAACACAGCTATGCGGCCTTGGAGGAGATGGTCAGCCATGCCGAGGCAATACTC
>JAGWXV010000010.1 GCA_018969705.1 Betaproteobacteria bacterium | reverse complement strand
GGGCCGTAATCGCTAGTGCCAACGCTCCAAACTGATCAAAAACTGCGGCGCTCAATGCGTGAATTCCGGGTATGGGCTGTCCGATGGCTTGCGCCAAACCATCTTTAAGAATTCGTGCAAGCTCAGTCACCGGCACGCCAGTAGCGACCACTTTTTCATCAGCGGTCCGATCGCCAAGCGCACCGGCTCTCAAAGCATGCAACTTTTCTGGGGGCATAAACGCAGCGAAAATTTTTCCAGTTGCGGTGCGATTCACCGACATGACGGTACCCACCCGCATATTGACGTGAATCGGCTGATGCGACTCAATCATTCGCACAACTGTCGGCCCAAGGTTCCCCCAGACCGCAATAACCACGGATTGCTGAATGCGTTCTGATAATTCCTCCATCAAGGGACCTGCGATTTTTAGTGGGTCAAGCTGGCGCAGGCAACTCAATCCAAGCTGTAACGCAGCGGGGCCCAGCCGATACTGGCCGGAGTCACGCTCCTGCTCGATGAGTCCGAGCCGACCGAAACTAACAAGATAGGGGTGGGCCTTCGAGGGTGTCATCTCAGCAGCCTGTGCCAGCTCTTTTAGGCTCATCGGGCCCGATTGAAGGGCAAGCACATTCAGCAGTCGGCCGCCAATTTCGATGGACTGAATCGAACGCTGATGCTCGAGGTCACTAGCTGGCATGATTAACGCAGCGCCGGTTTAATCTCACCAACGCACTCTCCCATGCCAATACGTACGGCATCCGGAGACTCGCAATAGGCCTTTAGGACAACAACATCGCCGTCTTCAAGGAAGGCTCGCGTCTCGCCATTGGCCAGCGTGACGGGGGCCTTTCCGCCTGCCGTTAACTCCAGCAAGGAGCCCGCCTCAGAAGGCTTGGGCCCAGACATCGTGCCACTGCCCAACAGATCGCCGGCCTGCAGATTGCAGCCATTGCTGGTGTGGTGGGTCAGCATCTGCGCAAATGTCCAGTAGGCATATCGCAGATTACTCAGCGACAGCTGCTGCGGTGGCTGTCCTGCCGCCCGCATTTTCGCCGTCTGAAGCAAAAACTCTAGTGTCATATTGATTCCACCCTGGCGGCGATCTTCGGGGCTACTGATATAGGGCAGCGGCTGCGGGTCGTCAGCAGGCCGCTGGGTTGGAACACGAAACGGCGCAAGGGCCTCCATCGTGACAATCCAAGGAGAGATCGTCGATGCAAAGTTTTTTGCAAGAAATGGGCCCAGCGGCTGATATTCCCACGCCTGGATATCACGGGCTGACCAATCGTTAAGAATGCACAGGCCAAATAAATGATCCTCCGCATTTGTCATCGAAACCGGCTGGCCCAGCATGTTCTCGGTGCCAATGAATGCACCGACCTCAAGCTCGATATCCAATCGCCGGCATGCACCGAACTCAGGCGGTTGGCCTTCGGCAGCGGCTTTAATCTGGCCCGTGGGCCGGACAATCTGCTGGCCACTGACCCCGATGGATGATCCACGTCCGTGATAACCAATCGGCACCCATTTGTAGTTCGGCAGTAAAGGGGCATCAGGCCGAAAGAGTTTCCCGACTGCCGTCGCATGATGAATGGATGCATAAAAGTCTGTGTAATCACCGATTCGGCAAGGCAGCTGCATCTGAACATCGGATTGCGGCACCAAGGCGGCCTTTAATCTTGAGGCCTCGCCTGCGTCAGGCCCCAGCCAGTCCGTTAGCTGGCGGCGAAATGATTGCCGCACCGATGGGCCCATCGCCATAAAGGCATTTAAATCACCCCGGCGTAGTGGCGCAGGAATCGCCTCGGGCCCAAGAATCTCTGCTGCGTTTGAGAAATCCAGAATCTGATCACCAATCGCGACACCGACCCGAGGTGGCGATTGAGGCGCACCGCGCCAAAACGTGCCGTAGGGAAGATTTTCAATCGGAAAATCAATGCCGGGCCGATTGGCGCTTTCGACCCAGCTGCCCTGGGTTACTTTTGCCACGATTTGGTGCCCCAGTTATTGAAGAGATCCATCATGCATCCAGCGCGCATGATCCGGTGCCCGCTTGGTTTGACTCCACTCATTGAGCATGTCCCACTTCACACGGTCTAACTCTTGCATCATTTTTGGCGTACCGGTATTGACCGCCAATTCAAGCCGATGACCATTCGGATCAAAGAAATAAATCGACTTAAAAATCGTGTGATTGGTTGGGCCCACCACCTCAATACCATCGCGCTCAAGCCGATCCTTAACAGTCAGCAGGGTCTCCAGTGTCTCGACTTCCAGCGCCAGGTGCTGTACCCAGTTGGGCGTATTCATGTCGCGTGACATTTCGGGGCTATTGGGGAGCTCGAAAAACGCAAGGATATTGCCGCCACCGGCATCTAAAAATACATGCATGTACGGATCGGGTGCCTTGGTCGAGGGCACCTCGTTTTCAGCAATCGCCAGCACAAACTCCATCTCTAGGTATTTCTGGTACCACTGGACCGTCTGCTTGGCATCCTTACAGCGATACGCAACATGATGAATTTTCGAAAGCTTCATGAGAGTCCTCCGTAATGTTTACGGCTGAATAACGGATTCGCGGGCAAGCCGAAAGGCTTCGCGCAGAACGCGTAAATCGCCGATGTGATTCGATAAAAACAAGACCAGCTTGGCATTTAATTCATGGCTCTGCGCCTCAGACAGCCCCTCATGGGCTGCAATTAAGGCCTCATAGAAATCATCTCCGGGGCTGAATTCACTAAAGACGGGCCGATCAAACTCCTTGAAATTCGGTTCAGTCATCAGTGGCATGGGGCACTCCTTGTCGTTGAGTTGCCGGTGGCCCGAGCCAGCGCGGCAACCAGCCCTTCGCGAGAAGGGATTCGCCAGCGGGCGGCCACGTGCTGATCTGGCCGTACGAGATACGCCGTGCCATGCATGGCGTCGTAACGCTCTTTAAACCGGCCCTTGTGATCAATTAGGACCTGCGCCTGCGTGCTAACGGCCGCCGCAAGCTTGGCATCAGCCGCGACGAGAACCACGCGAGCAGCCAGCCCCTGGACACGAGAGTCTTGTAATTCTTGAATCAAGTCGGCGGCAATTGGCTGATGATCCGCATACACCAGCAGTACAAACGTATTACCGATATGGCGCAGCAGCCAGCCCGGCTTACCCTCCGACACCATCGGCGCATCTTCCATCGGTGCGCCAGGAATCATTTTTCCCGAAAACGGTTCCTGATCCGGCGTATTTAAGCTGGAGTGATACAGAAATGAAGGCACCGAAAGCCGGCCGGAATTCACCAGCGCCCGCGCAAACCGATGCTGCCGCGCAAGGTCGAGAACCGAATTTCGAAATAACTTACTGACTGCAGACTTCGGCGTGATGAAATCTGTTGAGCGGGTCGAGTTCATGATGTTTTCGTCCGCCGCATAGGACCGCTCTTCGTGGTAGGACTCCAGTAGCCGCTCTGGGGCGCTGCCATTGATCACCAGCGTGAGCTTCCAGGCCAAATTATCGGCGTCTTGCAGGCCCGAATTGGCACCTCGGGCCCCAAACGGCGAGACCTGATGGGCAGCATCCCCGACAAAAAACACTCGCTCGTGCCGAAAATTTTTCATCCGACGGCATTGAAACGTATACACACTGACCCACTCGAGATCAAATGTATGCTGCTCACCCAGCATCGCTTGAATGCGCGGAATTACTTTCTCTGGTTTTTTTTCCTCTTCCGGATCCGCATCCCAGCCCAGCTGAAAGTCAATGCGCCAGACATTGTCGGCCTCGCGGTGTAGCAGCACGGACTGATTCGGATGGAACGGGGGGTCAAACCAGAACCAACGCTCGGCAGGAAAATCTGCCTTCATCACCACATCCGCAATCAAAAAGCGGTCCTGAAAGACCCTGCCCTCGATATCGAGCCCAAGAAGCCGACGAATGCCCGAGCGGGCACCATCCCCCACGATCAGCCATTCAACATCGAGCAGGTAGCTGCCATCAGCGGTCTCTACTGTAATCGTCGAGCCGGTCTTATGTGCATCCACCGCAACGACTTTGTTTTGCCAACGAATCTCGAGATTAGTGAGTTCGTTGGCCCGCTTTAGCAAAAACTCTTCCAAGTAATACTGCTGCAGATTGATCATGCCGGGCCGCTCATGATCGGGCTCCGGAGAAAGATTAAAAGAATAAACCTCGTCGTTGCCGTTAAAGGTACGGCCCACATTCCAGGAGACGCCCTTATCCATAACCGGCTGTCCGGCGCCAAGCCGATCCAGAATCTCCAGCGTACGCTTGGCGTAACACAGGCCGCGCGATCCGACGGATACGGTGTTGTCATCATCGAGCAGCAGCACAGAATGGCCGAGCTGCGCCAAATCAACGGCTGCAGCCAGTCCGACCGGGCCCGCCCCTACCACGACAATTTTCCGCGCGGCACGACTGCCGATCTCAGCAGGCCGACGATAGTCGAACTTTGGATAACTGTAAGTCGATAGCATCAGGCAGCCCCGTTTAGCTCTGAAGGGCTTGCCACATCTCCTGATCCCGCTGGGCCGTCCAGATGCGCGGATGCGCGATTCCACTGGCCTCATCAAATGCGCGGGTCACATCAAACGGAAGGCAATGCTCATAGATAAAAACTTGGGAGAACTTGGGATCCATCTTGGCGCGCACATGGGCCATGGTGGCCTTGAGATCTTTGCCTGCGCGGACTGCCTCTTGGGCGGACTCATACAGCGTTGCAACAAAATCACGTGTGTATGCAATTCCGGCCTGGACCTCTTTCGGGCTCATCAATGCGGGGCCCCTGCCGGGCACAAGCTTATCGGCCTGCATCTGAGCCAGCCGATCCAGCGTTGCCGGCCACTGTGCGAGATGGGCATCGCCCGCATAACAGGCCGCGTCGTACTCCACCAGGTCTCCGGAAAACAACACCTTTTCATTGGGCAGCCAAGCAATCGTGTCGCCCTTCGTATGGCCCGCTCCGAGCTGCTTGATCTGCACCTCAAGCTTGCCCATCCAGATCGACATCTCGCCTTTAAACGTAAGTGTTGGCCATGTCAGCCCAGGAACTGACTCGACGGCCTGAAAAAGCCGCGGAAAGCGGCCGATCTCGGAATCCATGTCCTGCTGGCCGCGCTCGATGATTAAGTCATAGGTATCCCGGCTGGCAATGATTTGCTCGAGGCCTTCGCTGCGGTAGCCCGATGCGCCGAGCACCCGCACGGCGTGATAGTGGGTTAGCAACACATATTTAATCGGCTTATCAGTGATGCTGCGCACACGCTCAATCACGCTTTGGGCCATGACCGGGGTGGCCGTTGCATCGATGATCATCACGGAGTCATCGCCAATGATGATTCCTGTATTCGGGTCCCCTTCGGCGGTGTACGCCCAAGCGTGCTCCGAGAGTTGCTCGAAACTTACTTTTTTTTCCTCGAGATCAGCCTGTGAGGCGAATGCTTTTTTTGTCAAAACAGTCTCCTTGCCCACGAACATGATTCAGTTTTAGACAAATTCATTTGATATTGTCAAACTAAAGAGGGTGCCAAAAGACCGCAAACAAGGGACAGACAGGCAATGGTCGACAGCCATGCCCGAAGCCGGGGGTACCACGCAGGCAGGCTGACTCGGTTGGCCAGATCCGCGTCCTGCCAATAGGCCAGCGCAAAGCCCACGATCAGCAGGCTGAGGGATAAGGCTGAGTCCATCGCAATTGCAAGAAAACCCATCAAGGCGGGAATCACGCTCCACATATAGCAACGGTGTTTTCGGGCCCGATCTAGGCCAGGCAGAGTCATCGCAAAGCCCCAATGCAAGGCCCCGACAAAACTCAGAATCACCGCGCCATAAGCGATCAGCAGGCCCCGAACAAACGCCATCACTTCAAGGGGGCCGAAAATTACAAAGCCGGCAAGCCCAACAAACGGGATCAGGCCCCCATAGCCCAAGGCCGCGACCAATGCGGGGGGCCGCATCAAGGATGCTGGGGGAGAAGTCGGCACATTCATTTTTCGAAGGCTACAAGCCGTCTGGTTTTTTGAAAAATGTCGTCCGATCAATCGAATTAATAACCATCGGAAATCTTCGGCCATCGCGTTCTACCTCAATCGGTATCCGCGTGCCCGCCCCGCCCAATGCCCAGGCGCTTCGATATAAATCGGCCAGCGTCCGGACCTCCTTGCCTGCTACCGCGGTAATAAAATCTCCGGCCCGAAGGCCAGCCTGATCGGCAGGCCCATCTTTACTGACCCGCAAAATCGCCACGTAGCCACTGCTGTCATCGGGCGTAATCCCCATCCATGGGTGAATGCCTGAGGCGCGAACCCCCTTGGTCAGAAGATCCCGCTGAATTGGCTTTAATAAATCGATCGGCACAAAAAGGTTTCCGGGCGAAAACGTGCCCTGAGCCATCGCGTCGCGGACATACAGTGAGCCCAGGCCCACCAACTCGCCACGCTCATTTAAAAGCGCCGCGCCCGCCCAGGCTGCATTCGGTGGAAAGGTGTAAAGCGCCGACTCCAACAGGTATTCCCAGCTGCCCGCAAACGGCCGGCGGGAGACCAGCTGGGTCGCAGAGCCCGGACCCAGGCCCTCGAAAGGCAGCACAATCATTAACTCCTGATCGACGAGTTTTCCGGAAGATCCGATCACTACGGGCTTAAGCTTAATTGGGAGCAAGGGCCTTAAGACCGCAAAACCTGTCGCATGGTCATAGCCGATGACGCGTGCGGGATAAGTGGCGCCTGAAGAGACCATGACATCGACTTCTTCGGATTCGATGACCAGATAGCCGATGGTCAGGATATGGCCCTGCCCGTCAATGACCACACCTGAACCGAGACGCTCGCGGCCCAGTGTTGCATTGGAGCGGGCATCTTCCACGGCCCGGCTACGCACCGCGACCACCGACTCCCGCAGGGCAGAGAGCACATCCGTCGAGGCAGTCTGCCCCATCGCTGGGCCCATAGCGAGGCCTTGCAGCCCCAAAAGGGCCAACAGCATCTGAGCAAGGCATCGGCGCATGTGGTCTATTGTTCTCCGGCTAGAGTTTTATGGTCAAGGAAATCTTGATTCGAGCACCCTCGAGGATTTTTTTCGCAATGCCGAACAGACAAATCAGCTCAAAGAATCGGGCGACCTTGGTTCTCCGGAGGGAGTTGCTCGAAAATTAATTCAGCCTCTCTTGAGTCAATCATTTGGATTGAGCCCCTGCACCGATTTGCGTGGTCTCTAAAACAACTCAACTGGCAAGCAAAATCTCGCGCGCTCGGGCAATTCCTTTGTAGGCCAGGACCGCATCGGACATTGAGGCCAGAGATCGCATCAGCCGATCACGACGGCCCGGTACTGCGAGTGTTTCGTGAAGTGGCTCAACAAACACCCGAATGAGAAAAAGACTGCCCTGCTCAAAAAGCGGCACCGTGATCTGCCGCTCACACCGAAACCAGAGCTGCTCTGCTTTGGAAATATTCACAAAAGAATCCTCACCCGGATCGCGTGAGAGCGCGCCACTTCCTGACAGAGTCCAGACATAACGCACAAAGGGGCCCTTAGACTGCATGGCCTCAGACAGCGCCCGGGCCGAGCGCTGCAGCGCCTGGTTCTCTGCAACCAGCGTATGAATCTCAAACATTGATTGGCCGAGCTTTTCCTCGGGCCGCCAGCCGCTGGGAAAGGCCACCGATAAAAGGCTGGCCCGCAAATGTCCGTCCGTGCCCGGCCGCATCACGACAAAGTCCTCCTGCAGGCTTAGGGTCAGGGCCTGAAAGAACTCGTAAGCCGACTGGGGCTGAAATCCGCCAAGCCAGGCCAAACCACCCTGCTTATCGATGGGGCCGGATGGGCCAGCCAAGGCCTGGATGACTGCCTGCTGCAAGTCCGAGCAGTCGCTCTCCGTGAGGTCCTTTGCGAAAATCGGGCAGCGGCCCTGGGCGATCAGCTGGCGCTTTTTCGCTATCCAGCGCGGCCAGTCGCGGTCCTCCATCCAGAGCGGCTCGCCACCCAGCTTGGCCAAATCGGGCTTGACCTGAAACGATTCCTCAACCGGAAAAGGTGCGGGCAAACGATCTGGCCAGGATTCGAAACCGGCGGGCATGGCCTGCTCAGGAAGTCGATCAAGAAGGGTTGGGGGCGCAATCACAAGCGGCTTTATCCTGCTCTGAAGGGGGCTGGGGACCTAGGGCAAACACGGGGGCGGCCAGAATGTAAAAAGATGTTCGGACTTTTAGGCGAAAATTACCCTGTTTAATTCCAAAAGAAAGCCCACCTCCATGATTAAGTCGATTCGCCTGCTGACAGGCCTAATGTTCGCATTCCTTCTGGTTCAGGCGGGCCTTGCCCTGGCTGATACTCCCCACGGAGATGACAAATACCGGCCTAATGTCGGCCAAGAAGGTAAAGATGTGATTTGGGTGCCGACCAATGATGAACTGGTCGCGAAAATGCTGGATACCGCCAAGGTCACCGCCGCCGACATCGTGTATGACCTCGGCGCAGGGGATGGCCGAATCGCAATCGCAGCGGCAAAACGCGGCGCGCGCTCTGTAGGCATTGAATTTAATCCTGATATGGCTGCCTTAGGCCGACGCAACGCGCAGCGCTCCGGTGTTGGCGATAAGGTCAAGATCATCAATGGCGACATCTTTAAAGAAAATTTTTCTGAAGCCACGGTGATCACGATGTATCTGCTGCCAGATCTGAACATGCGCCTGCGGCCAACAATTCTAAAAATGCGGCCAGGAACCCGCGTGGTCTCGCATGCATTCGATATGGGCGACTGGGAGCCCGATCAGCGTATTGAAACCAGCCGGGCCAACGGCTATTACTGGGTTGTGCCCGCTGACGTTGCCGGCGAGTGGTCGCTGGAAGGCTTAGACGGCGGACCGAAAGGCACACTGCAACTCACACAGCGCTTTCAGCGTGTTGGAGGCACTCTGACAATCGGAAAAAATGTGCAGCCTATCCTTGGTGCTCAGCTCGAAGGCAATCGGCTCTCATTTCGTTACCTCTCGGCCAGTGGCTCACTTCAGACCGTGAAGGCGGTCATCAAGGGCAATGTGCTGGAGGCCGATCAACAAGGTGGCACTTCCTACTCCCAAGTCAAAGGCAGCCGCCGCTAAGAGAGTCTGAGCATGACTGAAGAGAAAGCGCCGCAACGTCTGCTGCGGCCGCTAGGCGCGGTTGCGATCATTGTTGGCATCGTCATCGGTGCCGGCATTTTCAAAACCCCATCAATGGTGGCTTCCGTCACCGGTGATATCGGCTGGCTGGTGCTGATGTGGTGCGCCGGCGCTGTGATCTCGCTGGCCGGCGCGCTCTGTTACGCCGAGCTCTCCACTGCCTATCCGCACGCCGGGGGCGACTATCATTTCTTGAGCCGGGCCTATGGCAAGAATGTCTCATTCCTGTATGCCTGGGCCAAGGCCATGGTGATTAACACCGGTTCGATTGCGCTGCTTGCTTTTGTCTTTGGCGATTACATGAGCAAGGTCATTCCGCTGGGCGCGGGCTCATCGGTCATCTGGGCCGCTGGGATCATTATCGTGCTGACCGCCATCAACATTTTAGGGCTGCATGTCTCCTCCAATCTTCAATCCGCCCTGACCGGCTTAGAGGTGCTGGGATTAATCTTGATTGTGATTGCAGGCTTTTCGGTGGCAGGCCCATCGACACCGCAGCCTGAAGCGTTCTCCTCCACGCCGCCAGTGGGCCTACTAGGCCTGGCGCTGGTGTTCGTGCTACTCACCTTTGGGGGCTGGAATGAGGCCGCTTACATTTCAGCGGAAGTAAAAGGCGGCGAGAAAACCATCGTGCCAGTCATCATCATTAGTCTTTTTGCAATCACGGTGATTTATTTGCTGGTCAATCTGGCGCTCTTATCCGGATTGGGGATTAAGGGCTTGGCCGATAGCAAGGCGCCTGGCGCAGACTTACTCAGCAGTGCCTTTGGTCCGATCGGTGAAAAGGCCATGGGCATCTTTGTCGCGATCGCCACACTGACCAGTATCAATGCAACGCTGATTGTCGGCGCGCGGGCAAACTATGCGCTTGGCCGGGACTGGCCAACACTGCGATTTCTTGGCTATTGGCAGCCCTATCGCGGCTCACCGACTGCCGCTTATATCTCGCAGGGCGTGATCAGCCTTGCGCTAGTCGCGTTTGGCGCCCTACAGTCAAGCGGCTTTGAAGCGATGGTTGAGTTCACGGCGCCGGTCTTTTGGAGCTTTCTGTTTCTGGTGGGGGTTTCCGTTTTCATTATGCGGGTTCGGGATCGCGGAGGCCATCGGCCGTTTCGCGTACCGCTTTATCCAATTACGCCGCTGATCTTTACCGCAAGCTGCGGCTACCTTGCATATTCGAGTGTGATGTACGCCCAAAGTAAAGGCGCCCTGCATGTATCACTTGGTGTCATGGGCTTTGGCCTTGGGGCGCTCATCATCATGATGCTTGGCGCCCGCAAGGCTTCGTCCAAAACTTCTTAGTCGATTCTTAGTCGATCTTCGCGCCAGAGTCTTTCACGACCTTGGCCCACTTGGTGACCTCGGCGTTGACCAGTTTGCCAAAGTCCTCGGGCGACTGGCCACCTGCCTCTGCACCGAGGGCCCGCCAGGCATCCTGGAGTTCCTTGGTCTGAAGGGCCTTGGCCGTTTCTTGCTGCATGCGGACCACAATATCGCGCGGCGTGCCGGCAGGGGCCCAGAGCGCATACCAGGTCTTGCCATCAAAGCCTTTCAGTCCCAGCTCTGCCAGAGAAGGAATATTGGGCAGAGCAAATGAACGCTTCTCGGTGGTAACGGCGATCGGCGTCAGTTTTCCGGAGTTAATCTGAGGCACTGAAGTTCCGAGGCCGTCGAACATCATGTCAATCTGACCGGCGAGCAGATCCGCCATTGCCGGACCCGCACCGCGATAGGGAATGTGGGTAATAAAGGTGCCGGTTGCGCCTTTGAACATTTCGCCAATTAAGTGATGGGTAGTGCCGCTGCCCGCCGAACCGAAATTCAGCTTGCCGGGCCGGGCCTTCACAAAAGCAAGAAACTCTTGGTAGTTCTTCACCGGCACACGCGAGGGATTGACCACAATCACGTTCGGCACCGAAGACACCAGGGTGACCGGCACCAGATCTTTCTGAAGGTCATAGCCCAGCTTGGGGTAAAGAGAAACTGCGATGGTGTGATGAACTGCACCTACCAAAAATGTATAGCCATCGGGGGCAGACTTCGCTGCCGCTTCCGCGCCGATGGTGCCGCCGCCACCACCGCGGTTATCGATCACAATGGTCTGGCCAAGCTGCGCGGTCAGCAGTTTTCCGAGGGGCCTTGCAAAAGCATCCGTGCCTCCACCAGCAGGAAACGGCACGATGAATCGAATCGGCTTATTGGGCCATGCGGACTGCGCAATGGCAGGGGCGACCCCCGAAGACAGCAGCGCACCTGCGCCCACTGCTGCCCCGATAAATTTACGACGAGTTACTGTAGACATCCTGGCTCCTTAGGCGGAAAACACTGGCCGAAACAATGGCAGAAAAGGGCCTGCTTGTGCCTCGGGGAAATCCCCCGCCTAGCCCGGTGGTATCGGCCGCTTCGGCCTGGCTGCCCGCGTCCGGGTGGCATAATTCAGAGCATGTCGCGAACCGTGCAATGCATTAAATTAGGCAAAGAAGCTGAAGGCTTGGACTTTCCGCCGGTGCCGGGTGAGCTGGGTAAAAAACTCTGGCAATCGGTGTCAAAACAGGCCTGGCAAGACTGGATCCGCCAGCAGACCATGCTGGTCAATGAGTATCGGCTCAACCTTTCGGACCCCAAGGCGCGAAAGTACTTAAGCCAGCAAATGGAAGCCCACTTTTTCGGCTCTGGCGCCGAAACGGCGTCGGGCTATGTGCCGCCCAAGGCCTAGCGGCCCCGGCGGCACTCAGACCCCCGATTTAGACCTGCTTTTCGACATCCTCGATGTCCTGGTGACGGACATCGCGGCCTTTCACCATATAGACCACATGCTCTGACATATTCTTGGAGTGGTCTCCAATACGCTCAAGGGCCTTGGCGATAAAGAGTAAATCGATGGAGCGGGAAATGGTTCGGGAATCCTCGATCATGTAGCTGATCAGCAGCCTGAGTGTGTTCCTGAATTGATCATCGACCGCAATGTCTTCGCGAATCACCTCGGCAAGCGACGACGAATCATTTCGGGCAAAGCCATCGAGGGACTGGTGCATCATCTTCATCACCAGATCAAACATGGCCGAGAGTTCAATTCGGGGCGTAAACCGCGCGTTACTCTCGTGAATGAATAAGCCCATCCGGGCGACCTTTTCCGCTTCATCCCCGATGCGCTCAAGATCACGAATCATCTTCATGCAAGTCAGCACAAATCGTAGGTCATACGCAGTTGGCTGGCGGCGGGCAATTACATGATTGCAGCGGTCATCGATCTCGACTTCCATCCGATTGACCTGCTTCTCTCGGTGTAGAACATCGCGCAGCAAGGCAACGTCGCCCTCATCAAGGCCAGAGATCGCGCTTCGAATCATGCCCTCGACCAGGCCGCCCAGCTCTAAAACACTGGTGCGAATGGCCTCGAGCTCCTTATCAAACTCTTTGGACGTGTGCTGTGGCATAGCAGAACCTTACGATGCGTAGACCTAGGAGTCTAAACCCATCTTGTTTCATTTATGTTGCAGCCGGATCACGCCCTGGTTGGATGCGACCAGGGCGAGATCAGCTGGCCGGAGGGCAAAAATCCCGTTGGTGACAATGCCGGGGATCTGATTTAAGGCCGTCTCCAGGGCCTTTGGATCCTGGATGGTCAGGCCCCGAACATCGAGAATCGGGTGACCGTTATCCGTAATCACCCCCGGCCGTAGACTAGGCTCACCGCCTAGGGCCCGAACCGCCCAGGTCACCGGTGGAATGGCCGCCGCGATCACCTCAAGCGGCAGGGGAAATCGGCCCAGGACCTCTACCCGCTTGGAGGCGTCCACGATGCAAATGAATCGGCGGGCGGCGCTGGCAACGATCTTTTCTTGGGTGAGCGCGGCCCCGCCGCCCTTGATCATGCAGAGGTTGGCATCGATCTCATCGGCACCATCAATGTAAAGATCCATGGGTCCGGCCAGCGCCTCCAGCCCGATGACCGTGTAGCCGAGTGCCGTCAGCCGCTCCGTCGTGCGCCTCGAGCTCGAGATTGCCGCCTGAAGCTTGACCTTTGCGTGGCCCAGCTCATCGATGAAACAGTCAACTGTCGAACCGGTACCGACACCAAGAATGACGCCTGCGGGCACCTCTGCCACGGCCGCCTTAGCCACTTCGATCTTTAAGCGCTGCTGGTCAGAGATCGTCATACAATGCCCATCAATTTGTGAGAGGGAATTGTGCCATGGCCAAAGTGAAATATGACTGCAGTAAATGCCCCGGATATTGCTGCAGCTATCCCCGCATCTCGGTCACCAAAAAAGATGTGCGACGCCTTGCGGATCATTTTGGCATTACCGAGGCAGCGGCCTGGAAAAAATTCATTCGCCGCTATGTTGTTGAAGATGGTGAAGACAAGGGTGAAGTCGAATACATTCTGAAGCACAGGAAAGACCATATCTACGCCACGATCTGCCAATTTTTTGATCAGGACGAGCGCCGCTGCACAATTTATGAGGCCCGGCCCAGCGTCTGCAGGGAGTATCCCGATGGCAAGGTCTGTGGCTATTACAACTTTCTGAAATTTGAGCGTAAGCACCAAGACGACAAAGAATTTATTCCGAGCGCTTAAAGTAAATGCCCTAGTGATCGGGCATCGCATCACCGCTGGTCAGCCACTTGGGCCGGCGCTGGGCCACCCAGGCGTAGAGCACCGGCAGCACAATCAGCGTGAGCACTGTGGCACTCACCAGGCCACCGATCACCACGATCGCGAGCGGCCGCTGGGTCTCAGCGCCGATACCCCGCGATAGCGCCATCGGCAAAAGCCCAAGCATCGCCAGCAGCGAAGTCATCAAGACCGTGCGCAGGCGGGTTAAGGCGCCCTCTCGAACTGCATCCAGTGGCGCAACACCCGCCGACAGTCGGCCATTAAAGTCAGACACGATCACGACCCCATTGAGCACTGCCTGGCCGAACAGCGCGATAAAGCCGATCGCCGCAGAAACCGACAGCGGAATTCCAGTCAGCATCAGCGCCAGAATTCCACCAATCATTGCCAGAGGAATATTGATAATGATGAGCGTAGCGCTTGCGACCGATCCGAAGGCGTTAAAAAGAAGCAGGAAAATCAAGAGAATCGATAGCGGTACAACCCAGGAGAGTCTGGCCATCGCACGCTGCTGATTTTCAAATTCCCCCGACCAGATAATTGAGTAGCCGGCTGGCAATACCACCCGCTCGGCCACACGCTTTTGCATATCAGCCACTACACTTCCCATATCACGATCGCGAATAAACACGCCAATCGCTGCAACCCGCTGGCCATTTTCACGGCTGATGTTCATGGCGCCCTCGGTCATATGAAACCGGGCGAACTCCGCTAGCGAAATCTGTCCGCCGTTGGATGACGGCACCAGCACCCGGTCCAAGCTTGGCAGATCCCGAGACTCCGGCTTAAGCCTTACCACCACGCTGAATCGCCGCTCGCCTTCCCATAATTCTGTGGCCGCCTTTCCAGCAAGCGAGGCCTCCACGACATCCTGGACGTCAGTAATGTTGATACCGTAGCGGGCGGCGGCAAGTCGGTCGATCTCAAGCCGGAACTGTGGCAGATTGCCATCGCGATCGATAAAACTACGTCTCACCCCTTCCACATTGGCGACCTGCTCCCGGACCTGACGGGCCAGCTCCTTGAGCTTCAAGATGTCATCACCTTGAAGTTTGATGACGATCTGGCCATCGATCTGGGAGATACTTTCCAGCACGTTATCGCGAATGGGCTGAGAAAATGTCGGCTCAATGCCCGCAATCGGCGCTAGGGCTTGTTCCATCTCGCGAATCAGGCCCTCTTTATTCATGCCGGCTCGCCACTGCGCTGGCGGCCGCATCTCAACATAAAACTCTGCCGAACTGAAGATTTTCGGATCTGTGCCGTCATCAGGCCGGCCAACTTTTGAAATCACTGTGGAGACTTCGGGCACCTGTTTTAAAGTCTCACGAATCATTCGCGCCGACCGTGCCGATTCTTCCGGCGAAACCGAAGGCGGCAGCGCAACATTGACCCAGATCGAACCCTCGTTGAGCTCGGGCAGAAACTCGCTGCCTAACTGGGAGGCAACGATGCCTGCCGCAATCACTGCTCCGATGGCCATCGCAAATACTTTCTTGGTCTGGCGCAGACTCCAATCCAGAATTCGGGCGTATCTGGCCTTACACCACTCGACTACCCGGTTATCGTGCTCCGGCACCTTACGCAATAACCAAAAGCAGGCCAAAGGTACCAACGTCAGAGAGAGAATTAACGAGCCAACCAAGGCGGAACTGACCGTCCAGGCCATCGGTGAAAAGATACGGCCCTCATGCCGCTGAAGCGTAAAAATCGGCACATGGGCAACGATGATGATAAGCATCGAAAAAAGCGTAGGCCGGCCGACCTCGGTGGCTGCCTTCAGCACTGCGAAGCGCCGCAGACGCGCATTCTGAATCCGCCGCTGCCCCAATTCACCGAGTCGGCGAAAAATATTTTCAACCACGATGACTGCGCCATCAATGATGATGCCAAAATCCATTGCGCCCAGCGAAAGCAAATTGGCCGGGATTCCAACAAACGTCAGCCCAAGAAATGTCGAAAGCAAAGCCAAAGGAATGATCGTTGCCACGATCAATGCAGCCCGAAGGTTGGTTAAAAAAAGCAGTAGTACCGCCACCACCAATAACGCACCCTCGAGCAGGTTGGTAAATACTGTCGTGAGCGTTTTATCAATTAGCCAAGAGCGATCGTAGTAGGCCTGTATCTCCACGCCCTTGGGCAGCTGGGTACGATTGATGAATTCAATTTTCTCTTTCACGCCCTCCAGGACATCGGAAGGGTTCTCGCCTTTTCGCATCACCACAATGCCATTGACCATGTCATCGAGGTTGCCCTCTGGGCCAGTCTGTCCCATCACGCCCTGAGCAGGTGCGCCGCCTTGCCTGACCTGAGCAATATCACGCACCAGAATCGGTACGCCTTTATTGGCAACGACAACAATGTTGGCAATGTCAGCAGACGATCGCAATTCGCCCAAGGATCGAATCAGATACTGCTGACTGCCATGGCTCACAGCGCCGCCACCCACATTAGCACTGGCTCGAGAGATCGCTTCAAAAAGCTGCGGCAGCGTAATCTTGTAGTCCCGCATCTTGGCTAAATCGGGATTAACCTCGTACTGCTTGACGGTGCCGCCCATGGTGACCACATCCGCCACCCCCGGAACTCGGCGCAGGTGGCGCTCAACCACCCAGTCTTGCAGTGTTCTTAAATGCTGGGTGGTATAGCCCTCGCCCACCAATCGAAAGCGAAAAATCTCACCAATTGCAGTCTGCGGTGGCTGAATGCGAATCTCAGCGCCCCTCGGCAGACTGACATTTTGAAGCCGTTCATTGACCCGCTGCCGTGCAAGCTGATCCGATGGCCGATCATTAAAAGTAATAACCGTGTAAGAAAGCCCAAACTGCGTATGCGAGAAAAGTCTTACCGAATCCGGAAGGCCTGAAAGCGCCACTTCAACCGGCAGGGTCAGTTGCCGCTCGACTTCCTCTGCGGCCCGTCCCGGATAAAGCCCAATTACTGTGACCTGGGTATCTGAAACATCAGGAAATGCCTCAATTGGCAGATTTTTAAACGCGATTAGGCCGGAGACAACCAGCACCAGTAATAAAAACACCATCAGCAAAGGCTGATGGAGTGCGACAAATACGGTCCGACGAATCAAGGCCGGCTGCCCTGGGCGGGGGTTACATCCTGTCGGCTAGCAGCAGCGCGCAGCAAAATCTGCTGCATGTACAGGTTGCCATCGGTCACGACCCGCTGATTCTGTTCAAGGCCCCTCACAATCGCGCGGCCAGCGATTTCTCGGGTCACGCGGATCTCTTGGCGCGAAAAGCTGGTCTCAGAATTCTGGATAAAGACATACCGCTTTTCGCCCACCAAAAAAACTGCATTGGCAGGGATTGCAAAAAACTGGTCTGCCCCGCCCGCCTCAATTCCGGCTGGAAGGCTCACCGTGACATACATCTCTCCTTTGAGCTGTCGGGTCGGGTTCTGAACAACACCCCGAAGCCGAAAGGTGCGCGTTGTGGGATCTAAAGACTCCGAGAACTGAACGACCTCACCCCGAAAGCCTTGGTTACGAAACGCAATTGAGCTGATCGTGACCGCAAACGGCAATCGAAAGGGCTGCAGCTGCTGCAAATCCAGTTCACCCAAATCAATCCAAATCCAAAGTAAGGCCGGATCGGTCACCAGGAATAACGGTCCGGCCGATTCTTGATCGGCCCGTATCTCCTGGCCTGGGTTAATTGACATTTCGGCAACCACACCGCTAATCGGCGAGCGCAACAAAAAATTCGCTCCCGCTGTGCTGGGCGACGGCTCAGCCCCGGCAGGCTGTGCGCGCATAAATTCAGCCTTGGCCCGTCGATGTTCACCCTCAGCGAGTTGGAGCTCGCGCTTGGAGAGTATTCCCGCCTGATATAGCGTTCCCGCCCGCTGCAGATTCGCATCTGCAAGCTGATAGTCAGCCTCAGCCCGCGCATAGTCACTGGATTGAATTTCGGCAAGCGGCTGGCCCGCCTGTACACGATCACCGACTTTGACCAATCCGCGGACGACACGACCATTAAACGGTGACCGAACTCGGCTGGTCCGATCCTCTGCCCAGACGAGCCTACCGGGATAGCCTGTCTCGACGGCACCGGCTGCATCTACCGCTTCAGTGCGAATTCCATCAGGCCGACTGCTAAAGTTGATCGTACTGTCATTCACAGTCGGAGGAATGCCTGGCCGAACACGTTTGTCCTCGTGGCCCAGCCAGAATAAAACGCCCGCGAGTACCAAGAAAAATAGGGTCCACGAGAGTGTAAGTCGCCATCGACTGCGAAGCGCCTGCAGAAGAGTTTGAAGAGTGAGTGATTTTGGCTGCACGGTTTTTAGAATTTAACGAATTAAGGTTGTGCTTCAGGAATGCCAACAAAACGGAAAACGGGATCATTGGCCTGCGGTGAAACTCTTAGTAAAGCCCGCGCTAAGGCGTCCGATTTCTCAAACTGCAGCCGCGCCTCAAGCGTGTCGGCCTGCAGTAGCCGATAGACCCTAAGTGAATCCAACATATCTAAAAGGCTAATCGCCCGCTGCTCGTAAGCAAGGCGAATGCTTGCAGATAATCGATCTCCCAGAGGAAGTGCGTTTTCGCGAAGTCGTCGCCAGCGATTCAGCGCGATATCGCGGTCTTGCAGCAATACAGTCTGCTGCGCGCTTGCCTGCTGCGAAAGCCGCTGGATATTAATTTGGGCTGCGGTAACTTCCGAGTCTGCCCGGGCGATTTCGCCTTCGAAGCGGTGCCATGTAAAAAGCGGCACCGAAAAATACACGCCAAACGTATTGCCATCTCCAGCAGGTGCCGGATAACGATCGGCCTGAAAGCCTACCGAGACGTCTCGGGTCGCAAGCCGCCGGGCGAGTTCGCGTGCGGTATTGGCCTGATCCAGCTGGGCCTGTGCAACAGCAATCTCAGGCCGCAGCCTCAGGGGATCGGCATCAGGAAAACCCGCCTGCAATGCGGGCCAAGGGCCGGAGAGTGCTAAATCGGTCGGCGGTGTCGACAGGCCCAAGACAAAGCCCAAAAGCTGCTGGGCCCGAATCCGATCTGATTGGACCTGAGCACGATCGTTTTCAATCCGCTGCAGATCAATCACTACGCGGCTGTAATCCGCTTGAGCAATATCGCCTGCATCTAAGCGAATACGTGAGACCTGCTCAATGCGTTGAAAGTCGCGCAATGCAGACTCTAATAAGGCCTCGCGCTGCTGGGTAGTCCAGAGCTCACTCCAGGCATGCGATAGGGCCAATAACCCAGTCCGTCTGGCCTCAGCGGCCTGCCAGCGGCTCGCAAGCAGTCCGCTTTCTGCGCGTGCGACTCGCAAGCCACGCTTCCCCCCGCGCTCAATCAGCTGATCGATCCGCATGAGCCAATCGACCTGATAGTCCTGATTTGATCCCTTGATGCCCCGCTGAGGATTGATGCTGCCCGCACCAAATGAGGCCTGAGGATTTGGGATCTGACTGGCGATTTGCCGCTCTGCACGGGCACCAGCAATTGCCGCATTGGAGAGCAAGACCTCGGGGTTACAACGGACCAAGCGCTCCACCGCATCCGCCCACTGAATCGGCGAGGTCAGAGTCTCGGCGCAGCCCTGGGCGTCACTGGCAAATGCGGCTGGCATTAGTATCCCCAGGCCAAGGCTTGCCGCGGCTGCAATCACGATTTGTTTAAAGGCGACCATGCCCGCAATCTAAGTCGGTAAACTTTCAAAAGCCTTTCAGGCCCCAAAAGCACGCCACTGCCAAGCCACCACCCCTTTATCGCTAATCGACATGCCCGGAGAAACCATTCTCATCATTGAAGATGATCCTCAGATCGGTCAGGCGATTCACTTTCGGCTGCAGCGCGAGGGCTTCTCGCCCTGCTTGGCCGTGGATACGCGCTCGGCAGATGAAGAGTTGCAACGCAACATTCCGAGTCTGATCATTCTGGATATCGGCCTGCCCAATGAGGATGGGTTTAGCTGGCTAAATCGCAAGCCAGAGCTTGCCAAGTCAATTCCTATACTGATGCTCACCGCACGGGGAAAAACCGACGATAAAGTCCGCGGTCTCGGGCTCGGCGCAGATGACTACCTCACTAAACCCTTTGAGTTTGCAGAGCTGCTGGCCCGCATTGCTGCCATTTTAAGAAGGCGGCCGCAGCATACAGATCAGACCATTGAGATCGGTAATCTGCTGATTCAGCCGGATGCCAAGCAGGTCTTGGTCGATGGCCAAGAAGTGGAGCTCTCACCCCGTGAGTACAATGTGCTCATGGTCTTGGCGAGTCAATCTCAGCGGGTCATTAGTAAATCCCAGATTCTTCAACATCTCGCCGATCATGATTTGAAGGCGGCCGATCTGAATGATGCAGCCATCGAAGTCATCATTCACCGGATTCGCAAAAAACTTGAATCCGCTAGCCTACAAATCGAAACCGTCCGCGGCTTTGGCTACGTAATGCGATGACCACCGCGCCCAGTCTTCTTTCAAGTCTTTTGAAGCGACTGCTTCCTGTCATGCTTGCTGCGATGCTGATTTCGGGCGGCTTATCGTATGTCGGCGCGCAGTACTATGTGAATCAAGTCTTTGATCGGGTGCTGATTGATACCTTAAATGGTATCTCGAGTCGTATTCTGATCAAAGACCAGCGAATTGTTTTTGACTTTCCAGAAGCCGCACAAAAAATCTTCGAGTGGGATATTGATGATGCCGCCTACTTTCGTATTGAAAGCCTAAAAAAAGGCCATGTCGCGGGACAGACTGACCTTGAGCCCTCCCTCGGGCCAATCTCAGCACAACCCAGCCTGACAGTTGTAAAAGACAGCGTATATCGGCAGCGTCGCATTCGCGTTGCGGTACAAACGCTGACTCTGGCTGGCGCCAGCGACCAAATCCGAGTGATTGTTGCCGAGACTACGATTTCTCGGGAGCGCATGATTCAAGAGATTGCATTTACAGTTTTAGTTGCAGAGCTCTTACTCATTGCACTGGCCGTACTTGTGGTTTGGCTTTCCATGCGGCGGGCGATTGCGCCCATATCAGAGGCGGCCCGGGACCTAGAAAAACGTACCCATCACACCCAGGATCGACTGGATGACTCTCAGGTGCCGCAAGAGATCCGGCCGTTAACCGCTGCATTAAACGATCTGCTGACCCGGCTACAGCAGGCCCTGACGCTGCAGCGCCAGTTCGTGGCAGATGCCGCTCATCAGCTTCGCACACCCCTCACCGCTTTAAAGCTGCACCTGGAAAACGCACAATCCACTAACAAAACCAGCGAGGTCGCAGCGATGCTGGATCAGATCCAGATTGCTTCAGATCGGGCGACCCGCTTGGCCCAGCAGCTACTTGCACTTGCTGAATCGGAGGAACAGCTGCTGCGTGGTGACCGCAGCCCGATCAATCTTCGACTCCTGCTTAATGAAACCGTTCAGCTCTGGAAGCCGCAGGCAGAACGCAAATCGATTTCGATGGCGCTTAGCTTTGATCCCGAAGACCGTGAGATTACGATGCTGGGGCATTCAGACTTACTGATTCAGGTCATGAACAATTTGATTGATAATGCCTTACGCTACTGCCCAGCCGGATCGAAAGTGCACCTACATGCGCTGCAATCCGAACACGGACTTCAGATCAGCGTCGAGGACAATGGGCCCGGCATCCCCGCCTCGGAACGGCCCTTGGTAGTCCGGCGTTTTTATCGGGGAGACCAGTCGCCCAATGCCCAACCAGAGCAGGCTGCGGGCAGCGGTCTGGGCCTCGCGATTGCTTTTGAAATCATGACTCGGCTCGGTGGGCGATTTGAAATTACTGATCCCGTTAGCGGTCAGGGTACGAGAATCGAACTCATGCTACCAACCGATTAAAAATCCGAAAAATCCTTCCGCTACTTTTAAATCCAAGGAGTCCTCATCAATATGAAAGTCGCTCTTATCACTGCCGCAGGCCGCGGCATCGGCGCGGGTGTTGCGCAAGAACTCCACCAAAGAGGCTACCAGCTAGGCCTGCTGTCACCCTCTGAGTCCGCTACCCAGCTTGGCAAAGAACTCGGCGGCATCGGAATCCAAGGATCAGTCCTTGAGTCAAAAGATTTGTCTCGACTTGTAGCAGAAGCGCTTGCGCGCTGGGGAAGAATTGATGCTGTGATCAACCACACCGGCCACCCGCCAAAGGGGGACCTGCTGGAAATCTCTGCCGAAGATTGGCAGCGGGGCCATGACATGGTGCTTGCACCAGTCATTGAAATGGCACGGCTGGTTACTCCGACGATGCTCAAGCAGGGCACTGGCGCATTTGTAAACATCACCACCTTTGCGGCCTATGAGCCCTCATTGATTTTTCCAGTCTCCTGCACTTACCGCGCTGCAGTTGGGGCTTTTACGCGACTGTA